>JAAUTF010000047.1 GCA_012031775.1 Candidatus Altimarinota bacterium
CGCCGGGCAACGAGTTGAAGCTACCGATCTGGGTCGCCGTCAGCGACAATCCAGGTGGTGCCATCGAAGGCCGTTGGATCACTGCCAGAGCTTGGTCGTCACCACGGTGCGATACTCAAAAAGTAATATCGGCCTGAAGGCAGCGCCGCGCGGTCGATCTTGGTCGTCCATTTGAACTCCAGCACTTCCGCCTCAACCGAGGGCTGGATCTCGACGTTCTGGGCACGTGCGTAATACCAGCCGGTACGCGCAAGCACGGTAGCGTTGGCTTCATCAACGCCACCAAGCCTACCAACAAAGAGCGTGTCGTTAGTCTCAACTTCTTCGTCGGAAATGTTGAGACCACTACCGCCAGCAACGTACACCCAAGCAACTTTAGCGCTCGTTTCGTTGGGGTTCTCGCTCTTGCCACGTAGCAGCGCAACCGCATGTGCGGAACGTGGATTCTGTAGCACCGGGTTTGGATTATTCTTACCAACGAAAAAGATGTCATCACTTAACTCTTGCAAACTCAAGTCATCGTTCAAGCTCGCAGTCACCACCGAATCGAGAAGGTACCCTGGGGTTGCTCAATACCGCCGATAACATAGAGCTTGCCGTTGAGCGAAACACCCTCGACCTCGGTGCGCTGATCGGGTAGCGAGGCTTCTTTATCCGTTTCGCCCGGCGTTGTGTCCCAGGTGATAGCACCTGTTGTATTGTTGATGCTCGCTTTGAAGACGCGCGGGTTATATGACGGTGGCGCAAGTTGTGTCTGACCGCCAACAACATAGAAGGCGCTGATCGCCTCATCTGGCCCACCACCGACGTCGAAAGAGGCCGTGATCGCCGAGGCACCGGTCAGACCATCGCCAGTGACAGGGATGTCGGGGCGCGCTGCCAAGCACCAAGAGCCCCAGAAGCAGTGTTATACTCAGCAAAAAAGACTTCCTTTGTCAGCTCACTAATCACTTCATCACCCGCGCGACCTGTCTCCTGGAAGCGGCGCAGACCACCGATTAGATAGATAAAGATTTTGCCGGTGCTAGTGCGCACAGCAATACTGGCAGCATTTTCGACACCGATCGGTTGCGGTGTGGGATCTATACCAGTTGGACCTAAGCCGTTCGGTACAAATGGCCCACTTGACCAGGTAATTTCACCGTTGGCATTAACCTGACCGATCTGAGTAGCGATACTTGAAAAAGACACCTGGTTGCATGCCTGAAGACGTACACTACCGCCAAGAACGAAAATCACGCCGGAACCGACTTCATCGGTTGCTATAGCCGATACCGCTGCGCTACGACGCTTATCTTCGAGAAAATCAGCCGTACCAGCGTCACAATCGGTATCCCTTGTAACTTCAACAGCCGGCAACGAAAAGTCGTCTGTCCATTCCTCGGTTGTATCGCCAAGAAGCTGGCCAGTCGCCGGGTTGAACTCAGCTGTCCAGACAGCATTTGTCGCACCGTCACCTTCAGGGTCGTCATCAACCGAACCACCTATCAAGAAGAGGCGGTTCCCAAGACCGACAAGGCCAGCATTGGCCACGCTGATCGGTAGTGGTACAGTCGAGATACCCCACGGCAGCAGGTCGCCAGAGGGAGCGAGTTGAACAGCACCAGTAGCATCTTTCAGTGCCGCCTCAGTAGCGCGATCGGAGCTGAGCGCGGTGCGGTAGAAGGCACCTTCACCAAAAGAGTCAAGCGTATTGTCGAGGTCTTCATCGATAATCGCAGCGTTGGTAGGTTGAACAGAAATGGGAGCGAAAAGGCCAACGAGGAAGATAACTGGTAGAACAAGGCGGATACGCCGTAGCAGCCGTTGTTGCAGCAAGGCACTACCTCCTAAATACTATGCTGTATAGCACGAAGAGCCAGGCGGTGGGGGCATCGCCCCCAAGTACGCCCAGCTCCCACCCTTCTTACGTATTGTACGCGATGCTCAGCACCTGATTGTAACCTCCAAGCGAGCACAGTAGCATAGGCTGCTATGCTCGCTTGAAAGCTAACAATTACTTGTCCGAAACACAGAGATCTGTGTTCGTGGGAAGCTTAAGCGCAATGTCGTGTGTCTTTGTTCCCTGGAAGTTAATGGCCGGATCGTCCCGTGTCAGGTTTATTGTCACCTCGGTAATCTGTGAATTACCTTCATATAAATCCTGGTAGGTACGCACAACACTGTCCTGGCCTCTGTAGTAAATGTAGGCTGATAGGTGATAAATACCTGGCTGCAGACCGGTAAACGCATAGCTGGCCTTACCGGTCGCGGTATTTACCACTATATCCGAGTAGAGCTTGGTGCCGGTATCGTTGCGTAGGGTTGCCAAGCCGATCTTGGAAAGATAAAAGCCCTTATCATCGGTCCGAATTGATCGGGGCCGTACGTCCCTACCCAGCGATTTTCGGCGGTTTCTTTACAAGGATCGATCACGATTTTCGAGTGGATGAGATCGATGAAGGCATCGACGTTGGTCGAACCATCGGCGTATGTCTCGAGACGCTTAGCCTCAAAGTGGTTGGCCGGCACTGTCGGCACACCATCTTTCAGACCGGTATCTGCCACATCGGAGAGCGCGATAACGAAGATCTCCGGGTTACCGATAGCCGCATTATTCTTCAGATAGGTATTGGCGTTGTTCACCATCTGGGTGATCGGGCGATCCATACCTTTCCACTTACCGCTGTAAGCCGTGGTATGGCACTCGGCACGGTCGGCGACATGTGAGACCGTACGGCAGGGATGGCCCTCCGGAAAATTCCTCACATCCGTACCGCCTTCAACTTTCAAGTTGCTAGAGCTGAGTGCTGAAGAACTGATTGGAGACGCCGTCGGTTACGAACAAGACAACGCGCTTGTAGTTGACCGTTTTACCATTAAAGGTTGTGGTAGCGGGTTTGCCATTAAAGAGCGTCGAGGCTTTGTAGAGGCCTGCAGCGCCATTGGTACCGCCCCTTGTTAGGTACGGATCTTTCTCTGTTGTTGCACCCTGAATTGCCTTGACAAGCGTGTTCTTGTCATTCGTCCAATTGGTGAACCACTTCTTGTCTACGCCGTCATTGAACCAGGTAAGAGCCATCTCGTCGGAAGGACGTGTACTATTATAGCCTGGGTTGGACGGGATGTTCATCTTCTCAACGAGATACTCCAGGGCTTGTTTGGCAACGTAAATGCGACGTTCTTTCGTCGGCGACCAAGCGTACTGCGGCTGACCAGCACAACCCGAGTTTGGATCAGGCTGCCGGGCATATGTACACTGGGCAGCCTTATTATTCAGCATACCTCTACCAAGAAAGTCCAGGTTCATCGAGCCAGACACGTCTAGCACGACAACATACTGCAACGGAGCCTGCTCCTTTTTCTGTTCAGTATGCTCCGGCCATACGGTTACATCCCCTACAAGGTCGAGTGGCGTGGGAGTCTCCGGCGGCGCTGCACCACAGGCAGTGGAGAAGCTATCCGGCGGCCCCATATACACCATATCAAAATAGCCACGATTTCGTGTTCTACCTTCGTCAAGAATAACGAACACCCCAAGGGCCGCTACGTGATAAGCAGCATTCGAGCCCTGACCAGTAATAGAGTCAGTTATCGGTAAGATCAGACGCTGGCCAGTAGCGAGCTTTTCCTGGATAACTGGCATAATACTCTGAACTTCTCCAGTTCGCCCATAAACCCAATCGCTAGCATTCAGTTGCCCAGGGCGTGAAGGATACGGGTTGATCGCATACGGATACCCAGAAGGCTGCGGTGCTTCCTCGAAACCTTGGTCGATGTTACCATCACCAACCCAACTTTGGTTGAGATCGTTACCACCGTTCTGATCCTCAAGCCAACGCAACCAACTAAAGCCGCCGGGAGCGCTTGTCAGGTCATATACACGTCGCCAAAGCTTACCACGATATTCCCGATTCGTTAATACACCTGACTCAACCTCTTCACCAGGCAGCTGCGTGGGTGCAGGTCGGAAGTTATTTGAGTCGAGGTCAAGCAATGACTTATCGACTGCCAAAGGGAAAATATTGCTCGTCGGCGGGCAGAGGCTCGCATAGGAGTCGGCGTCGATCGGCAGAGTATCACGATTGACGACGCGTGCAAAAAAGGTGTCAACCTTCCCATTCAATGTAACTTTAATATAAGAAACATTGTCAGGAGGGCTGTTCGAGTCATCGGTGATGGCACCAAGCTTATCGCCCTTGGCATCAAGATACTCAGCAGTCCACTCTACCTGACCGTTTTCTTTGCCAAGAGCCATTCCATTTGACTCAAGCGAGGAGATAACCGCCTCACGTACCTCAGCATTCCGCCCATTCTTAATAACGACGTCCATACCGGCAAGTGAAGCTGCATTACTGGCCGCCACAGCCTGGCGCTCTTCAGCATAGGTATTACCGACATCGACCGAAAGACCAACCATCGCAACCAGGATGACGATCATCAAGGCGATGAGCGGGATAGCCTGTCCAGATGTTTTGTGGTGCAGTAGCTTTTCTGCCTGCCTGTTCTTTCCGACATTCATTGAGTCTTCCTCCCTTGGCTTGGTAATGATGTGTGACATTGCTACAATGTTGCCAGGTCTAGTTGATGCGTCACAGCTTAACAATCGCACGCAGCGCGTGTTTTCAGGATATAGGCATTTTGCAGTGTGATCTGATCTGCAAAAGATGGTAGGAGAGGAAAGAGAAAGTTGTAACGATAACGCACGGTGACACGGATGTAACAATTGTTAGTAGTAGAGCGCAGATCGCGACGCGGTGTTGACGTATCGCAGGCAGCACCACCATCATCACTCGGATCAGCGTTATTGTTTACATCCTTCAAATTTTCAATATAGATGAACGATGAAGATTGCGTGGCATCGATAGCTCCATCGTCAGCACCATCGCCATCAAGGTCGAGCAAATTCGCAAAACCGCTTGTATCTTTGCCGTCACCGGCTGAGAGGCGCACTCGCTCTACAATCTCGGCATAATCGTAGTCGACCTTGCTCACCGAAACGCCGCTGGTCACTACATTGGGCGTGCTACCGTAAACAGCCCCTTCCTGGGCAGCGGTACGCAACTGCTGAAGCGTGAAGAAGATCAGGCCGCCGTCGATCGCGATACCGAAAAGAAAGAAGATCAGCGTTGCCGCAAGCGCAAACTCAACGAGGGCCTGACCAGTGCTTCGTCGTGCGCGTTGAAGTCGATTGCGCAAAGAGTATTTCATCTCGAATGGCTCCGCTTAGCTTATAGATCGGGATGCTTATCTTGCCAGTCCTGCGGGTTCTCGGCGCAAGCTTTACCATCGGGTGAACTCGGGCTTACACCAAGGTTCTCCAGTGAGCGACGAGCGACCACCGACATGGTGAACCCTTCGTTGAAGCCCAGCAGCCCGAAGACCGGCGTCAAACCGCGAACCGGGTAGTCGATACGAACCTCGATCGGACCGCGATCCTGCATGTTGCGTGTGTCGTTACCTTCAGGGTAGCTGATAATAACGTATCTACTGATGTCATTCGCTTGGTCGGAAAACAAGACCGCGTTAGATTTAACTGCTTCAAGAATCGTGAAGACGCAATCATCCTTTGCGTAGCCAGGGAAGGCGGCATCACTTGGTGGATTATCTTTGTATTCCAGCCAATCAGGAAAAGGTGGCAGCTGTGATGCCGTCTCGGCACCGTCGCGGGCGGCCTGCGAGACCGTGGCAAAGGCAAACATTAAGTAGCCCATATCGATGATACCGAACAGTAGAATCAGGAGGATGGGCGCTACGAACGCCATCTCGACTAATGACTGGCCCTTCGCTCGTCCTTGCATGATAGAAGCCTCCGGTGTTCTGAATTCGCATGGCTAGTATAGATTCAGCGCATACAAGCAACAATAGGCTAATGGTACCGTATCCGCTGACAGGGGCTATGGCTGATTATAAAGCCATTTTCGCTAGTTGCCGCAGGCGCATAGAAAGGGACATCGCTATGGTATACTATAATGTACATGGTATGCGTATAAGGAGTAGCGTATGGCTGAGCATATAATGGAACTCGATCTGGCGGTCGGCTCGATGATCACGACACGCCCGGACGAGGATCGCGCGGTCTATGACGAGGAGCGCGAGTCGGTCGCACAGGTGCAAGATCAGCTGCGTGAAGAGGGCGTGACCATCGATCTGCTGGCGCAACCAGGCACGGAGATCTGGGGAGGGTGGCATCGAAACGTGGGTGCGCTCTATCAACTGAGTCGGCTAGCGGTTCACCTGGAGCGCGGTGAGGATGTAAGCGAAATTCTGCAAGACGGCCCGGTAATCTATGAAGAACTCGATGCGATGGTGACAGATGTGTGGGACGAGTTAGCGACGACGCGCTTCCCTCACCTTATAAACTTACAAGGTATCAACAGCTACTATTTGCCGGTGGATTTTGCGCAGCCGGTGTGGCTCGCATTTGAAAACGAAGACGGCGAGGAAGATAGTCGCGTTCTTCGGATCGGCGATTGCGTTGCAACGTGAACTAGTAGAAGTCGATGGGCTGCTGCGCAAGGTGAATGTTCCGGCGCAGAGCGAAGCAGTAAAATGCCTGGAAGTGTTGCGCGAGGCGGCACAGCAGAGCATCGACAGCGATCTGCCGATTATCGTGTGGTAAAAAGTGTTTGGTACAGCGTTTGATGGCAATGCCATCAAACGCTGTACCACAAACGAAAAAAAAATGCAAGACATTCTTTTTCTTGACAAACCCAAGCTTGATCAGCCTGATCGCAACGCCGCCCCGCGCAGCCAGCGTTATTATGTATGGACGGTGGGTTGCCAAATGAACATCTCCGACTCAGAGCGACTAGAGGCGGCGTTGCAGGGCGTCGGATATAGCCCAGCGGCACGCCCCGACGATGCCAGCTTTATCGTGTTGAACTCGTGCAGTGTGCGGGCCAGCGCCGAGGAGCGCATCGTCGGCAAACTTGGTGAACTGGTGCGCGTCAAGCGCCAGAACCCTGACACGCAGGTGGTGTTGTGGGGCTGTATGGTCGGCCCGAATAACCAGTCGATCTTTCAGAAGCAACTGCCGATGGTCGACCATTTCGTCTCGCCCTCAGCGGTGGACGAGGTGGTCGCACTTGCACCAAACCCGATCTATCAACTGGATGAGCCAGCGCTGCCAGTGCGCGACTGGTCGCACCCGCCGGTCTCGGTACATGTGCCGATTCAATACGGCTGTAATATGACGTGTTCCTACTGTGTGATACCGCTGCGGCGCGGTAAAGAACGCTCACGTCAATTGGGTGAAATCGTTGAAGAGGCGCGGCGAGTGGTAGCACGGGGCGCAAAGGAAATCACACTGCTTGGGCAGATCGTCGACTCCTGGGGGCACGAGTCTGCCGGGCGGCCGCAGCTCGCAGATCTGCTTGAGGCTGTCCATGAAGTGCCGGGCCTGGAGCGTCTGCGTTTTCTGACATCGCACCCGGCGTGGATGACGGAACGGCTGATCGCGACCGTCGCGCGCCTGCCAAAGTGCCAGCCGGAGATCAATTTACCGGTTCAGGCCGGGTCAGACAAAGTGCTAAAAATTATGCGGCGCGGCTATAACAGCGGGCGCTACCGCGAGTTAGTGGCTAAGATTCGTGCCGCAATGCCAGAGATCGCGCTAACAACAGACATTATTGTCGGGCATCCCGGCGAGACGCGCGAGGACTTCGAGCAGACATTGGCGTTGTGCGCGGAGATCGGCTTTGACAAGATTCACACCGCCGCGTTTTCGGCACGGCCGGGCACACTGGCCGCTGAACAAGAGACAAACCCAGAACTAGCGGTGAGCGAAGAGGAAAAACAGGTGCGCCGACGCGAGATCGAAACACTGCAGGAGCAGATCGCTACGGCACGCAACGCGCATCTAGTGGGCCAAAAAGTAGAAGTGCTGGTTGAAGGCGAGGCGAAGGGCAAGTGGCGCGGACGCAGCCCCGGCAATAAACTTGTCTTCTTTAGCCACCCGGAAGATATGACAGGGAAGGTAGTGTGTGTAAGTATCACAAGCACCAGCCCGTGGGCGCTGCAAGGAACAGTACACGTATAGTCTGCGGTTCTTACTGTCCAAGAACCGTAGACCGCAGAATTATCTGTATTTTAAGGAGTCAGCATTGAGCCGACAGGATGAAAAACAGCGTATTCGCCGACGCTTTCAGGATCGCGCGGTCGAGGCCGCTGCGCATAACCGGTGGGACGAAGCCGCCGAAATCAACCGACAACTACTAGAGCTTGGCGAAGACCCCGACACCTACAATCGGCTGGGCAAGGCGTACCTTGAAATTGGCAGCTACGGCGCAAGCCACGACGCCTATTCGCAGACGTTGCGGCTCAACCCGACCAACACTATCGCGCGCAAAAATCTGACGCGCCTGGAATCACTGTTAGCGCGTGAAGGTCACGCTCAGGTTATTCGCAGCGCACGCCAGCAAGTCGATCTACGCATGTTCATCACCGAGACGGGTCGAACGGCGATGACGGTGTTGATCGATGTGCATCGTGGCCCAGCGCTTGAGGCCCTGGTGACCGGCGAAAAGATGGAGTTTCGTGTCGAGGGTCGTACAGTTCTGGTGATCGATGCTGATGGCAATGTAATCGGACGGCTGGAACCGAAGCTTGGTCAGCGCCTGGCGGAACTGATCAACGGCGGCAACCGCTATATTGCCGCGATTGCACAGGCCGACCCGCGCCAGGTGCGGCTCTTGATCCGCGAAACCTATCAAGACCCAAGCCAGCGCGGGCGTATCTCGTTCCCCGGCAAACTCGGCGAGGGTACGCACTATGTTGCGAGCCTACGCTACGATGAGTTCGCCGACGATCTGCTCGATGATGACGACAGTGCCGATGAGAACGAGACCATCGACGATGAGTTTATCAGCGGCGATGAAGAAGAAGAACTCGGCCTTGATGAGATCGAGCAAGATATGGGAGAGGAAGACGACAACCTCGAAGAATAACGATGAGGCTGCTGTCGACGGTAATGCTGTCGGCAGCAGCACACGCTTTCGAACTTTAGTACTATTGCGGCGGTCGTCAGGGGGGCTTATACTGCTGAAGATCGCCTGACAAGGGAGGAACGATGACCTTCCGACTACACGAGATCTCAACACCGCAGAACGCAGCGTACAACCCCAACATTCTGCCCGAAGCGCCGCCGCAGCCAAATTCGATCGCGGAAACGGGCCTTGGGATGGGCTTTCTGACAGACCTCATCCTCAAAATCGTCTATTTTACCGGCAATATTACTGGCCAAAAGCTTGAAGAGTTTACCAAGCTGCCGTTCCTAAATGTGATCGACAAAGTGCTTGAATTCCTCAAGCTTGAAGAATATGTCGATATTATCGGAGCGGAAGGCGGTTTCAGCGAGCGCACCTTTCAGTATGTCATCGCCTCAAAAGGGCGGCTCAAGGTGCAAGAAGTGCTTGATCGCTCGCAATACGCCGGGCCTGCACCAGTGCCACTAGACGAATATATCGCGATGGTGCATCGCAACAGTGTCGGTGGCATGATCATCGACCAACCATTGATCCGTCAAGCCTTTTCGCACCTGATCGTCAACGAAAAAATGCTCGACCGGATCGGGCCAGCGGCAAACTCAGCGCGATCGCTGTTTCTCTACGGCCCGCCCGGTAACGGCAAGACGGTGATCGCCGAAGGAATCGCGAGCATGCTCGGCGGCGGCGTGCTGATTCCCTACGCGGTGGAGATCGACGGACAGATCATCAAAATGTTCGACCCGATCAACCACGAGGTGGTAAAGCGCAACGAGGTGACGCAGCTTGAAAGCGGCTCGCCGTTTGGATCGCCGGTGCAGGCACCGACGTATGCACCTGATGCACGCTGGTTGGTGTGCAAACGCCCGCGGGTTGTGGTCGGCGGTGAGCTAATTCTTGAGCAACTTGAGCTGATCTTCGATCCGATCGCGAAAGTCTACGAGGCACCGTTCCAATTAAAAGCGAATGGTGGGCTGTTCCTGATCGACGACTTTGGTCGTCAGAAATGTCGACCGCAGGATTTGCTCAATCGCTGGATTGTGCCGCTGGAGAAGAAAGTCGACTTTCTAGCCCTGCAAACAGGTAAAAAGTTGCAAGTCCCCTTCGATGTGCTAATCGTCTTCTCGACAAACCTTTCGCCGAAAGATTTGGTGGACGATGCTTTTTTACGGCGTATTCGCCATAAAATCGAGGTACCAAACCCATCGCCAGCGGAATTTCGTGCGATCTTTCAACTCGTCTGCAAGCAGAAAAAGATCCCGTACAGTGATGAGGGGCTGCGCCATCTGCTGCAAGAGCATTACATGAAAGTCGGGCGTGATTTACGGGCCTGCCATCCGCGCGACCTGTGCGACCAGATTATCGACGAGGCGAAGTATCGCGGTGGCGAGCCGACGATGGCCAAAGACCTGATTGATCACGCCTGTGAGGCGTATTTTGTGAAGTTTAATTAGAGCTATAGTAGTCTCAAGCAGGTTGTAGCAGGGTAATTGTTTAAGACAGCATTCTTCGTTCAGGCCAACCAAGGAGGATATTGATGTCGTTGTTGAAACGCCTTGGCGGTTCGCCCCAGCCTAATGAGAGCACAGCAGCACGTCAAAGTGTCGCGCCGACATTGAGCCCTGCGCCACCGCCTATTGCAGAAGAGCGTACCACACCGCCGACACCTATTGCAGCAGCGCCAGTGGAGCGCCTGATGAACGGGGGCCTTGCGCAGGCCGTTGGCCATACGCCTAGCGTCGAAGATGCGGTTGCCGCCGATGACATGCAGCGAATGCTCGAACTCTCGCTGTGGGTGGTCGATCGCATTCAGGCTTCGTTAGGCCCGCAAACTGAACTGAAGCGTTCGGCAGAGACTGAACGTATGTTACAGGAGCGTTTTGCGCGTGTTTATCAGCAAGCTGGAGTCAACTTGCAGGAAGCGCAAGTCAAGCACCTGTTCACGATGGTCTGCGACGAACTGATGGGCTTCGGTCCGATCCAGCAGTTGCTAAATGAAGATACAATCAGCGAGGTGATGGTCAACGGACCGACAAGAATTTACATCGAACAGAAGGGCAAGCTACGGCTCTCGAATGTGCGCTTCGCCAACGATGAGCATGTGCTGAAAGTGATCGACCGCATCATTCGACCGCTCGGTCGACGTATCGACCGTAAGTGGCCGATGGTGGATGCGCGTCTACCCGATGGATCGCGTGTGAATGCGATCATTCCGCCGTGCGCAATCGACGGTTCGACGATTACGATCCGCAAATTCTCAAAGAATAAGCTGAAGATCGACGATCTAATCCGGTTCGGTTCAATGACACCGGAGATGGGCGAATTTCTGCGTGCCTGTGTTATCAGCCGTTTGAATGTTGTAGTATCGGGCGGCACCGGCTCGGGCAAAACGACGTTGCTCAACGTGCTCTCGAACTTTATCCCTGAAGACGAGCGCATTGTCACAATCGAAGATAGCGCTGAGCTGCAATTAGCGCAGGATCACGTTGTTCGACTGGAGGCAAAACCGGCTGAGGTGGATGGTTCGGGCCGAGTGAGCATCCGTGATCTGGTGATCAACTCGCTGCGTATGCGCCCGGAGCGCGTTGTAATCGGCGAATGCCGTGGCGGTGAGACACTTGATATGTTGCAGGCGATGAATACTGGCCACGATGGCTCGCTTACCACGCTCCACGCCAACGCGCCACGCGACGCGATCGCTCGTATGGAAACCATGTCGATGATGGCGGGCATGGACATGCCGTTGAAGGTTATCCGTGAGCAGATCGCCTCGGCGATCGACCTCATTGTGCAGCAGACGCGCCTTGACGACGGTCAGCGCAAAGTCTCCTACATCACTGAAGTGCAGGGGATGGAGGGCGAGACCGTAGTACTGCAAGACATCTTCAAACTGGAATTGCTCGGTAAATCGCCAGACGGCAAGATCCAGGCAGAGTTGCGGCCCACGGGTGTGCGTCCGCGCTTTACGCCACGGCTAGAGGCTCATGGTTTCCGGCTACCGCCAAACATCTTCGGTGCGCAGATCCCCGGGCGACGGTGAACTGATGCCTTTTAGGCACGGACAGCACGAAGGAATGGAGTGAGCGGGGTTGCCTGCTCACTCCATATTTTATGTCAACTAATATGCATACTATTATTGTAGGGGGCGGGTTAGGCGGATTGGCGGCGGCGATTCGGCTGGCAGCAAACGGGCAGCGGGTCACGATCTTAGAGAAGAACGAACGGGTTGGCGGGAAGTTAAACAGCGTTGAAGAGGGCGGATACTATTTTCGACACCGGCCCCTCCGCTTTTTACGATGCCCTGGGTGATCGAGGAGCTATTTCACTTCGCCGAGCGTGACTACCGCGATTACCTGACACTCGAACAGATCGAACCAACCTGTCGTTACCGCTGGCCGGACGGTACGCAGTTTAATGCTTGGCAACAGCTGCCGCAGTTGGTACAAGAGATCGAACGTGTAGCTCCCGGCGAGGCGGAGAACCTGTTTCGTTTCCTGGCTTACAGTGCTCGTATTTACAATGCTGTAGCAGGTACATTTCTGCTACGCCCTTTCGGCGGCATCGCAGATGCATTGACGCCCCAGATGTTGCGTAACGGCCCACGGATCGATGCACTGCGTAGCGTAGATGCGGCGGTGCGAGCACATTTCCGGAGCCCTTATCTACGACAGATTTTTAACCGTTATGCAACGTATAACGGCTCGTCGCCCTACCGCTCGCCGGCAACTTTCAATGTCATCTCGTATATCGAGGTCGCCGAAGGCGGCTGGTATATACATGGTGGCATGTACCAGCTAGCAGAAGCGCTACAGCGGCTTGCGAAGGAGCTTGGGGTATGTATTCGTACGCAAGCCGAGGTAGTTGAAATCGTCTTGCGCGACAAACGTGCGTGCGGCGTACGACTGCGTGACGGGCAAGAGTTGATAGCAACACGGGTTGTTGCGAATGTTGACCCCGGGTTCGCTTACCAATATCTTATCCCTGGTCAGAACGCAATGGCACGACGTTTACGATCGCTTGAAGCGTCGTGTAGCGGCTTTATTATATTGCTTGGTGTCGACAAACAGTACCCGCAGCTAGCGCACCATAATATTTTTTTCAGCGCCGATTATCCGGCGGAGTTCCGTGCAATTTTTGATAAAGGTGTTCCTGCTGTTGATCCGACAATTTATGTAGCTGCGAGCTGCATCAGTGACCCGCAGCACGCACCGACGGGGCACATGAATTTGTTTGTATTGGTGAATGCACCGACGCTAAATAAGCGCGTGGATTGGCGGCGTGAGGCAAAGGCATACCGCGACCTAGTGGTACATAAGCTCGAGCGCATGGGGCTTGAGCATTTACACCAAGCAGTACAATTCGAGGCGATCTGGACACCGGAGGATATCGCGCAACGCTACAATGCGGCTGGCGGCGCGATCTACGGCTTAGCGTCGAACAACCCGTTTGCGGCCTTCATGCGACCACCACTGCGCGCGTCGGGCATAGAACAGCTTTACTTCGTCGGTGGCGGAACACATCCTGGTGGTGGCATCCCGCTCGTATTGCTCTCAGGCAAAGCCGTAGCTGAGCAGATCATATCTGAGATGCACGGGTACAAAGTATAGCCAAGAGCAAACGAAATCCTTTACAGATCACGATATCGAATGTATGGCTATCTACAGCATTAGAGCCCTGTCCACCACAGAAGATTCCGGCCTTCATCGTTAATTTGCGATGAAAGTCTTGATTTTAAGGCATAGCAGTGCTATGATACTGATGTGGCCTCAAGAGAGCGATAGTAATGAAAGGGTTATAAAGACCGAAACGGGTAACTCGCTCAAGCGCCGTATACCTTGATGATGTAAAATAAATCACAGGGACGGACGTACGTTAGAGGAAATGGTAAACGCAAAAGGCGCTCACCAGGAAGACTAACAAGCAAGCGCCAGGCTGCTGACTGAGGAGCCGGATGCTGTGCAAGAGATGGGGAACCATTCACAACGACGCTCGATCGTGAGCAAAAATGATGGCCTCACGAATTGGTAGGGAGCCACACCTGAACGCAAAAGCTAGCGCGGCACAAGACGAACGCGGAGCGGCATCAGGTCTGTTGTGAAACGTTGAAGTACATAAAACCCCGCAGAACTAGCGCGTCTCTTGAGGCAGTACACTTCGCCGCTCTAGCGAAGCTGTTCGACGCCGGACAGTGGAAGCAAGGTTGAAGGACTACGCTTAGGTAAGATCGAACGCCGGTGCTGTACAGCACCGGCGTTCCTTTTGCCAATTGCTGCCCAAGCAACGTTTAGGTCATCTTCCAGCCACCATCGACGGAGAGCGTTTGACCAGTGATATAGGAAGCGGATCGTGAGGCAAAAAAAGTACTGCGGCGGCGACTTCCTCGGGGCGACCAGCACGTCGCATCGCGATAATGCGCTCACCCCAACTGCGCACTTCAGCAGGCGTGACGGCAAGCCACTCAGTGTCGATAAAACCGGGGGCGACGGCATTAACCGTAATCTGCCAGGGAGCAACTTCGCGTGCCATAGCACGGGTGAAGCCGAGCACACCGGCAGCAGCAGCAGAAACAGCAGCCTGCTGAGGAAACCCAGCGCTACCGTGGAGTGCGGATATATTGACGACGCGACCGTAGCGCCGCTGCATCATCGGGCGCAGTGCGGCGCGGCAAGTATTGTAGGTGGCGGTAAGATTTACTGCGAGCACCGCGCGCCATACATCGGCGCTCACCGTCTCGACAGGTGCGTGGTGCGCGATCCCTGCGCAGTTGACAAGTATATCAATGTGCCCCCAGCTATCAAGCGCGCGATCAACGAGTAACGTCGAATTAGTGGGATCGCGAAGATCAGCTTGAACAGCGAGCACCGGTGCTGCTTCAGCACAGGCAGCAAGCGTTTCCCGCGCCGCATCGTGACGTTCGTGATACCCGAAGATCACGCGTGCACCAGCTGCAGCGAGCGCGAGCACGACAGCGCGCCCAATACCGCGTGACCCGCCGGTGACAAGCGCGACCTGCTCGCGAAAATCGGTCATGGCATCACCCAGCCGCCATCGACCGTGAGGACATGGCCGGTGATATAGGAGGCCGCAGGTGAGGCCAGAAAGGCGACTGGCGCTGCAACCTCTTCGGCGCGGCCAAAGCGACCACTCGGAATAACAGCGAGCGCCCATTCACGAATTGCCGGCGAGATACCATCCAGTAGTTCCGTCTCGATATAGCCGGGTGCTACCACATTCACAGTAATACCGTCGGCGGCGAGTTCACGCGCCAGGGCCCGCGAGAGCCCGATCAATCCGGCCTTAGCGGCGGCATAATTAACCTGACCGATGTTACCAGCGAGCCCAGCCAATGAACCGATGTTGATGATTCGCCCATATCCGCGCCCACGCATCGTGGTGAGCACGGCTTGGCAGGAATAAAACACGGCGGTGAGATCGGTATCGATCACACGTTGCCACTGCTCGGGGCGCATACGCAGGAGCGGGCCATCGAGCGTGATACCAGCATTATTCACGAGTATATCCAGGCGCCCCCAGCGTTCAATCGCAGCAGCAACCATCGCTTGAACCGCACCCGCATCACTAACATCAGCGGCAAAGGCCCATGCCTCACCGCCTGTAGCAGTTATAGCGTCGACAACAGCTGTCGCCGCCTGAGCGTGATGCTGATAATTGACCAGAACATACGCACCTTGACGCGCCAGTTCGATCGCAATAGCCCTACCTATACCGCGTGATGCGCCGGTAACCAGCGCGACCTGCTCGTGGAGCACCATCAGCTACTCTCTGCCGCGAATGCGCGAGCGTCCGCCACACTACTCACACTTATCAGCCGGGCCTGTGGAGCGATGCGCTTGATAAGACCGATAAGCACCTTCCCTGGACCAAATTCGACAAAGGTCGTAACACCATCGGCAACCATACGCTCAACCGAGGCAATCCAACGCACAGGTGCGACAATCTGCGCGACCATCTCGCGTTGAATGTCTTCATCGTCAACCAGAGGCTGCGCGGTGACATTTGCGATCAGCGGTACCTGCAAGGGATGTACCGTTGCCGCCGCAATCTCACGCGCCATACCTTCTGCTGCATCGA
>JAAUTF010000709.1 GCA_012031775.1 Candidatus Altimarinota bacterium
CACGCCTGTTAAGCGACCTCGTCGGCGGAGCCCGCGCACCGGCCTGGTCGCCGGATGGGCAGCGCCTCGCCTTTTATGACCATGGTCGATCCTGGGCGCGGTCTGGAGCGCCAAGGGGCAGACGGCGAAGACCCCAACGACCTCTATGCGCGTTACAACCGCGACGTAGTCGTCACCAGTCGCCTGCGCTGGAAGTCCGACTCAGCGGGGTTTTTGGGCAATCGCTACCAGCACATCGCAGTGGTAGCGCTCGCGGAGGATGCTGGCCCGCAGCTGATCACCAGCAGCACCCACGATTTCACCCCGCCGGTCTGGTCGCCGGACGGGCGCTGGCTGGCTACAACCGGGAATCTCGACCCCGACGGCGAGACGCGCCGCAAGAGCTATGTCTATTTAATCGACGCCGCAGCTGCGCCGCCGGTCGCGCCGCGGCTGCTCTTCGGCTTAGAAGAGATGCGTAGCAGCGATCTTGCCTGGTCACCAGATGGCGCGACGATCGCCGTCTGCGGCCATAACGACCCGGTGATCGGCCACTATGGCACGCCGAACCTCTGGCTGATCGAAGTTGCGAGCGGCAAAGGGCGCTGCGTTAGCGAGCATATCGATCGAGCGATCGGCGATTACTCGCGCAACGCTGATACCCGGCGCTACGGCGGCGACGACGAACCACGCTGGTTGCTCGATGGCTCCGGCCTGCTGCTGCTGATCAACGACGCCGGCACGGTGCATCTGCATCGCTTTACGCTTGCCGATGGCTCGTTGACGCAGCTCACCAACGGCGACCGCGTCGTGACCGCATTTTCACAAGATAGGGCAGCGCGGGTGACCGTCGTTCTTATGGGTAACAGCCTGAACCCTGGCGATCTCTACCTGCTGGAGGAGAGCGGCGCATTGCGGCGTCTCACCGATGTAAACGGAGCCTTGCTCAACGAGATCGAACTATCGTCGGCGATCCGGTTCAGCTGTGAGTCGGATGGAGTAGAGATCGCGGGCTGGGTGAATCCACCGGTCGGCGCGGAGCCGGGGAAGCGTTATCCGGTCATCCTGTACACTGGCGGCGGCCCGGGCGGCATGCGCGCAAGCGTCTTCGTTCACGAATGGCAAGTTTACACTGCGCAGGGCTATGTCGTTATTAACTGCAATACGCGCGGAATCACGGGTACGGTCAGGCCTTCTCGGCAGCGACGCGCGGGCGCTGGGGTGATGCGGACTATGCAGACAATATGGCTTTCCTACGCGCTGCCTGTGCGGCCTTCGACTTTATCGACCCCGATCGATTGGCCGTGGCCGGCGGCAGCTACGGCGGTTACAGCGCGGCCTGGATCATCGCCCGCCACCCCGAATTCAAGGCGGCGGTGGTCGATCGTGCCCTGGTGAACCGCACCTCCCAGGTTGGCACCAGCGACATCGGCTTTTTGCTTGATCAGGTCGAGTTCGACAAGAAGCTACCCTGGGAGAATGTCGACACCTTGATCGAGCGTTCGCCGGTGATGTACGCCGGGAGTATTAAGACGCCGACGCTGGTGGTTCATTCGGCGCTTGATCATCGCTGTGCGGTCGAGCAGGGCGAACAGTTCTACATGGCGCTTAAGCGGCTGGGCGTGCCCACCGAACTCGTACGGTTTGCCGATGAAAGCCATGAACTATCGCGCGCCGGCAAGCCCTGGCACCGCGTCTTCCGCATCGACCGCTACAGCGACTGGTTCAAGCGCTGGTTCTGATTTAGGAGTCAGAATTCAGAATTCAGGAGTCAGAATTCAGGAGTCAGAATTCAGAAGCTAGTGGGTCAGTTGTCACGGATGGTGCCATTGACCCTCACCCCCAGCCCCGCCTCCCGCATGCGGGAGCGGGGTGCCGCAAGCGCGGGTGCGCGCAGCGGAGCGGGAGCGGCGGGGTGGGAGGAAGAACGGCGTCGAGCACAGCAAGTGACCAACTAGGCAGCGAGCAATGTTTGCCAACGAGCTTGTGGGACAATCACAATTGCCACATCCTTACAAGGAGTATTCCAATGAGCATATTGACCCGTATCGCATCGGAGCGGGCGCGCCAGGTAAGCGCTACGCTCGCCAAGCAGACCTCGATCAATGCGCCGGGGATGATCAACCTGGCCAGTGGTACGCCCGATTTCCCCACACCGCCCCATATTCGTTGAACGCACCGGCCAGCGCGCGCGCCGACGGCAAGACGGTCTACACTGCCTGGGCCGGCCTGCCAGCGCTGCGTGAAGCGATCGCCGAACAACTGCTGCGCGACAAAGGCGTCAGCTTCGACCCGGCTCACGAGATTATCGTCACCGCTGGTGCCCAGGCGGCCATGCTCACCGTGACCCTCGCCCTGTTCGACCCGGGCGACGAGGTGCTGGTGCCGACGCCCTTCTACGACGAGTATCGCCGGGATATTATGCTTGCTGACGCCACCATGGTTCCGGTGCCGACGCTGCTGGAAGACAACTTTGAGATCAACCCCGACGTGCTGGAGCAGGCGATTACGCCGCGTACCAGGGCGATGATTTTGATCTCGCCTTCCAACCCAACTGGGGCGACGATGGGCCGCTCGACTCTGGAGCGTATCGCTGCCATGGCGCAGCGCCATGATCTGCTGGTGATCTGGGACGAGCTTTACGATCGTTTCGTCTATGATGGCTTCGAACACCTGAGTTTGGCTGCCTTGCCAGGGATGCGCGAACGCACGGTTGTGATCAATGGCTTCTCGAAGTGCTACAGCATGACGGGTTGGCGCGTCGGCTATGTCGCTGCCCCGCGCGAGATCAGCGACGCCTTGCTGCCGATCGCTCACGGTATGACGATCTGCGCTCCATCGGTCTCGCAATACGCCGCGCTTGCGGCGATCACCGGCCCACACGACTGGTTTGCCGCGATTCTCAGCGAGTATGATCGGCGGCGGCAGCTCTGGATGCAGGCCCTCGATAGCATGGGCTTGCCCTATGGTCGCCCGCGCGTGCGTACTATATTATGCCCCACATCGGCGGTACCGGCCTTACCTCGCAGCAGTTCGCCAGGGCACTACGCGAAGAGGGCAACGTAATGATTGGCGGCGCAGGTGGTGCAACCGACCCCTTCAACGAGGGCTTCGTGCGCTGCTCGCTGGCTATTTCGTACCCGAAGTTAGAAGAAGGCCTGGAACGGATGGCGGCAGTGGTGCAGAAATATAAGTCCTAGTGCAAAGGCGCTGGCCGATGACGATGTCATCGGCCAGCGCCTATTTTACTGAAACCTTGCGATCAGATTGAGGACGGCGTCGACCTGGACGGTGACGTCGGGGCCGATAATCGCGGTGCTGTCGGGTTCTTCAATCACACGGCCCGTGCCAG
>JAAUTF010000710.1 GCA_012031775.1 Candidatus Altimarinota bacterium
AGGCGCGGCTGTTTCATGCACCACTGGCGGGCCAGCCGGGCTGAAGCGGCGCAGCAGCCGCATCAAGCGGCCCGCCTCGACGCGTTCCAGATGCGCTTCGAGCGCAGTGATATGCGCAATTTTGGCTGTAACGTCGGCTTCGAGTTGAGCGAGATAAGCCTGCTGCTGCGCAAACCCGGTGGTGAGCGACGCGAGCTGTGCGCTCAGTGCGGCGATCATCGTGTCACGCTCGATCAGCGTCAGGTGCGTGCTGCGTAAAGCGTGCGTCGCCTCACCGGCGCGGATCGCCTCTTGCTGCGCAAGCCCCTTAAGCGATTGAATCTCTAGATCCAGCGCCATAACCTGCCGGTGCAGCGCCAGATTGCGCTCGTGGGCCGCCATCGCGCGGGCAAGCTCGCGCTCTTGCTCGACGCCAAGCGCGCGCAGATCGAAATTTTCTTTGATCAAGGGGAAAGCGAGACGCTCGTAGTCGCGCACTATCTCGTGCGGCAACAAACGGCGGCGGCGGAAGCGCACCGCCCAGGGCACACCGATAAAAACTGGCGTCGAAATCGACATCGCGGAAAAAGCCCTGGTGCGCAAACAGCGCTGCCCAGTGCTCTGGCGGATGCACGTTAAAATGGGTCGTCTCTTTATAATCGAGCGGCGACGAGCTGAAGAGAATATCGTCGCTGTGCGCACAAAGATTGGCCAGCGCTGTCTCGGCCTCGGTGGGCGACATATGCTCCAGCACTTCGATACAGGTGATCAAATCGAAGCGCCGCCCGAACGGCTCGGCCACCGAACCAACGCGACAGAACTCGCGCACCGACTCATGCACCTCGCCGATCGCGTACTCGGAGATGTCGATGCCGAAGGCCTCTACGCCGCGCGCGCGCAAACTCTCGACAAGAATGCCAAGCGCACAGCCAGCGTCGAGCATGGTCTGCGGCGCGATCTCGGCCACGATATGGTCGGCGATCGCACCAAAAAACGCCAGCCAGTGCGCATCACGCACATAGGGCACACCGCATCCTGTGGCGTAATAATGGGCGTCGAACAATTGGTTTTGATCAGAATTTGCCATATTTATACGGCTGGTAGGGGCGCAGCATGTGGCGCCCCTACCAGGTATCATCGTTTAATAATCTCTTCTACGTGTTTGCCAATGCCACCTGCCTGGCATGGCCAGCATACCGTATTTATCGTCGACGGTGTCGCTATGCACAGTCAACTTGTAGAGCCGGTCGTGCATATCGTAGACGTGCAGCATAGTGCTGTCGACGGCGGCCACTGTGATCTGATAGCGCCCGTTGAGCAACAGCAGATCGGAAATCGTATAGTCAACATAACCAGAGCCTTCGACGCGCTCGATTGGAAAATTGGCGAAGGCGGTGTTGGGGCCGCTGAGCCACATCCCGCTCTCGTGATAAATGCCGACGCCGAAGACCGGCCCCGCGATCGCTTGTTGTGCGCAGTAGTGCATGCGGATCGTCAACGGCTCGTGGGTATGGAACACGCTATGCTCCTTGCCATCGGCACCGAGCAGCTGCACCTGCACAATCTCCAGCTCACGTGTGCCACGGCGAAACGATGTCTCCTCCAGTTCAACAAGCGGCTGGCCTATCTGCTCTGCCTTGCTGCGCTCTGTTTCCAGGCGCAGCGCCTCGTCGCGATTGACATCAGCTAAATAGGCGTCGATCACCTGGCCGGCCGGGCCAGTCGCCTGCACTACACCGTGGTCGAGCCAGACGGCCACATCGCAGAGGCTGCGCACCACGTCGAGCGCATGCGAGACGAAAATAATCGTTTTGCCAGCGCGGCGAAACCCATAGATGCGCTCCATACACTTGCGCTGAAAGGCCTCATCGCCCACCGCCAGCACTTCATCGGTGATCAGAATATCCGGGTCGACCGCAGTGGCGACGGCGAAGGCCAGCCGGGTATACATACCCGACGAGTAATGCTTGATCTCGGTATCGACAAAAGGGCCGATGTCGGCGAACTCGACGATCGCATCAAGCTTCTGTTGCATCTCGCGCCGCCCGAAGCCCATCAACGAACCGTAAAGAAAGACATTCTCGCGCCCGCTCAGCTCGGGGTGAAAGCCGCTGCCAAGCTCCAGCAAGGCAGCGATGCGGCCCTGCGTAGAAACACTACCGCTGCTCGGCTCCAGAATGCGCGTCATCAATTTCAGGATCGTGCTCTTGCCCGCGCCGTTATGGCCGACAAGCCCAAGGCTCTGGCCCGGCTCGACGCGAAAGCTCACATCGCGCAGCGCCCAGAACACCTCGCCCGCCGCACGCGGGCGCAGCAAACCCGTCACACGCTCCTGTATCGAGCGCCGCTGCTCTTTGTGCAGTGTGAACTTCTTCGAGACTTGTTCAAACTCAATCATTACAGCTCTTCGCCAAATTTGCCCGCATTGCGCTGGAAGTACCAGTAGCCGACGGCCAGCACAGCCACGGCGGTGATCGCAACACGCAGCACGCTGCTCAGCGCGGGGTAGGCCGGTGTCGGGATGAGGCCGACCGGCACGGTATTACCATAGAGAATCTCGCGGTAAAACTCGATCAGCGAGGCCATCGGGTTCAGCCAGCGAATCAGCCGCGCGATGTCCTCGTTGCCGAAGAGATCGAGCGAGTAAAAGACCGGCGTGAGAAAGAACCAGAAGTTGATCACAATACCGATCAGATGCACAATATCGCGGAAGAAGACGGCCAGCGCACTAAGAAAGAGCGCGACCCCGGCCAGTAACACGGTCTGAATGATCACTAGCACCGGCAAGTAGCTTATCGTTGCGCTGATGTTCAGCCGCCCCAGGGTGAAGTACTGCACCGCCGCCATAACCAGAAACATCATCGGCAGCGAGAGCAAGTAGTTCAGCAAGCTCGAGAAAACACTCACCAAAGGCAGCACCTCGCGCGGGAAATACACCTTCTTCACCAGATTGGCGTTGTCTATCACGCTGCGTGTGCCACCGATAATCGCCTCGGCGGCGAAGTTCCAGGGCAGCAGCGCCACGATCACAAACACTGGGTAGAGCGCGATATTGCTGCGCATGATCAAGCCAAAGACCGCCACGAAGACCAGCATGGTCAACAGTGGGGCCAGCTGCGTCCAGAGGTAGCCAAGCGCACTGCCCTTGTAGCGCGTGCGCAAGTCGCGTAGCACCAGGTTAAGGATCAGGCTGCGGTAGTGCCAGAGCTCGACGGCTTTGCCCGTCAGGTTGATGCTGCGGTCGACGGCCACGCCCAAAGCGCCAAACGCTGCCCCGGCGATCCCGGCGAGCAATCCGCCGATCAGCGCGGCAAAGGTCAGGGCGACCGGCAGGCGGATCGATA
>JAAUTF010000711.1 GCA_012031775.1 Candidatus Altimarinota bacterium
ATGATGAGGACCATCGTAGTCAACAACGCAAACAAGCGTAAATGCATCATTCCCGACCTCCTCAATTCAGTTTCAATCACGATTGGATATTTTTGCCCAATGATAGGTCGTATCACACACGCGGTAGCCGAGGCTGGCATACAGTGCCTGGGCACGGAAGTTCGTCAGGCTGGTGTATAGCACCGCGTGTTGGTGTTCGCGTCGACGCATTTCCCAGTGAACGGCTTGCATCAACAGGCGGCCATAACCCTTGCCACGGGCCGTTTCTGCGACATCCAGCGTGCGTGTGTAGAAGACAGCCCGGGCATCAGGGGCGCGGTTGGTAGTACCAAGCGAATAGGCCAAGCATTTGCCAATACAGGTTCCCTGATCGTAGAGTTCCACAAAGAGGTGCAGCAGGCCGTCGTACAGCTCCTCGCGCACTCGTAGTTCGAGATCGGTGGGATAGTCCAGTGGCGGTGCAGCAAACGTCGGGCATTGCATAAGGACATACGCGTCCGACTCCCAATGGCTCTGGTGGATGTAGCCGCTACTGCCGAGGAGCGCGCCAATATGGCTGAACTGGGCCGACAGGGCCGGAAACCCAAAGCGGTAGAACGGGTAGCCGCCTCCATCGAAGCCACGTATATTCACAAACCCACGTTCGCCCAGCGTCGACTCCGCCGCTCGTACCAGAGCCAAACCTGTCGCGCGGGCGGGGGGCGCAAAGCAAAGAAACCGCAGCATCCCTACAACGTCCGGCGTCTGGTCGCCTTCGGCGTAGGAGGTAAATCTGCCGATATGCGCAAAGCCCACCGGCTGATCAGCCGTTACCGCAACCAGAAAGCTACTGTCGCTTACTCGTTTGTGTGCGCAGCCGGCAACAAACTCCTCCGGCGTAACCGGGTAGGTGTAGGCCACGCCTGTAGTCTGCTGGTTGTAGAGCATGGCCAGTACATCGGCGCGATCGGCATCCCATTCTTGAATCTGCATGACGCGGACTCCGTTTTCGAATCCCGCCGCTGCATGTCGGCGTTGCACACGACGAGGCGATCACTGGCGGCAGGTATGGCACACGCAGCACCGGGCGCGTGGCGTCGCGCCGGTAAATCATTCAAATGCGTCGGGATGGAAGGTGCGGGCCATGATCTCAATCGCTTCCGGGAAGCGTATTCCTGCGGCGAAGGCGGCACCGGGCACGGCCACACTTCGGCGCTCCTGCGCTGCCGGCATGTTGGGGAAGGTGTTGAACAGAAACTCCGCGCGGTCGCTTCGTCGGGAACGCCGGCAAAGCCTTCATAATCGATGATCGCGAAGATCGCTGCCGGTTGCGCCGCAAAGGCCTCGACACCCACGTTCAGATAGGTTTCCGGTTGATCGCCAAACAGGTTCTGCCCGCCGGCAAGGCGGATCATGTCGTTATTCAGCCCACTTCCGTACACTCCCAACGGCCCTTCGCCCGCATCGTAGAAGATCATCGGGGTTGGGCTCCGCCCAGCAATGCGTGCCTGGACGGCGGCAACCCGCCCCTGCATCTCGGCGATCAGCGTCTCGGCCCGCTCAGGGACGCCGAAGATCAGGCCGAGCTTACGAATATCGTCGTAGATGGTCTCGACCGTCAGTTGCGAAGCATCGGCGGCGCAGTCGGCGCTGCTGCCAAGATCTGCGCTCCGATCGCCGCGAGATCTTCACGCGAGGCGCGACCGCGCTCCGCGTTGAAGTCGGAGCCGGGGTAGGCGGAGTAGATGAAGTCGGGTTGGGCCGTAACGACAACCTCGCGTCCGGGCGCCCGCCCTGGCCGTCGGTTAGCGCATTGAGGCGAGCCATCGCTTCCTCCATGCCGGGAGCAGTCGAGGCATAGAACTGGCCGTAGTACACCCCGATAATGCGATCTTCCAGGCCAAGGGCCAGCAGGACCTCGGCCATCGATTGCCAGGTGGCAATCACCCGTTGCGGTGGCTCCGTGAACGTCAACTGCTCGCCACATTGCTCGATCGTGACCGGATAACGAGCGGTTTCGGTTGCGGGCGCTGTGCCGAAGGCCTCCGGGTGCAATGCGCGCGCCAGTTTGGCAACAGCGTTCGCATTCCCTGAGCCGGCGTTCAGATCCATGTTCGTCAGCACGACAAAGCGTCGTTCTTGCGAAGCCGGCGCATTGGGAAACGTGCTGAAGTAGTATTCGGCCTTTTCTGCGGCCGAAATGCCGCCGGCCCATTCCATCACCGCCAGCACGTCGACCGGCCGCTCAGCTACAACCTCGGGGCTAATCGTGACGTATTGCTCTTGCTGATCAGCGAACACGTTCGTACCGCCCGCCCGTGTGATCAGATCGGTGTACAGACCGGCGGCATAAAATGAAGGCGTGCCTTGTTCGTCGATATAGTCGAGGATGGCGATACGCGGCGTCGGCCGACCGGCGACGCGTTGGGCCACATCGGCAAGGGTGGCTTCCATCTCGGCGATCAGCGCTTCGGCGCGCGCTTCGACATTGAAGATCAGCCCCAGGTCGCGGATCTGCGTGAACGAAGCCTCAAGCGTCTTGCCTGCCGCCCCGGCCCCGGCGCAGTCGGCTTTCGAGTCGTACACTTTTGTGCCGACCGACTGCCACTCGGCGCGAGTGGCCCGGCCTGCGCAGGATCAAGGACATACGCTGGGAACGCGAGAATCGCTAGATCGTAGCCGGCGTTGAGGGCGACTTCACGCACCGGAAATTGTTCGTAGGCGGTTTTCGGCGCAACCTGTGCGGCAAATGCTGCGGCGACATCCTCGGCGATCGGCACTTCGCCTACGCCGGTGTAGCCGGCGATGCGATCGCCCAGACCCAGGCGCAACAGCAACTCTACCTGCGGCTGATAATCGACAAACACGCGCGATGGCGCTTCGGTGAAGGTTTCGCTGCCCTCGCAAGTGGCAATGGTGATGGGATAGTGCGCCGTTGCCGGTTCGTCAGCGACCGGCGCCTCGGTCGGCGCTGGGGCAGGAGTTGGGGCAGGAGCGGCGGGCGCACCGCCACAGGCGGCAACAATGGAGCCGACGAGGACGATGAGCATCAGGCGGGTGAACAAGCGCGGCATAACACTCAGCTTTCCAGTGGTGGCGATTGCCAGATGCGAATGTGCGCGACATCCTGGTAGCCCAGGCGTTGGTAGAGACTCCGGCCCAATGCCGTCGCTGCAAGCACGCTGGTTTGCGCGCCGCGGGTGGACGCATCGTGGAGCAGCGCATGCATAATGCTCAGCGCGAGGCCGCGCCGGCGGTGGGTTTCCAGCGTGTGGATGTGGGTGATGTACGGGTGCTGCGGCGTGGCCCAGACCTGGCCGCCCCAGGCGACGGGCGTGC
>JAAUTF010000712.1 GCA_012031775.1 Candidatus Altimarinota bacterium
TTGGCTGGGCAGCGGCGGGGCGGCGGTAGGTGGCTCGGGCGCTGTGGTTGCCGGTGGTGTGGCGGCACCAGGTGCGCCACACGCGGCAAGCCCGAGCATAAGTACGAGGAGAAGAGCGACAAACCGTGGTAGACGGGCCATACAGGGCTCCTTTCGCTGATGAATAAAATACCGCATTGCAACCTTAGACCGGAAAAAAATTTCCAATACGCACATAGCTATGCACATCTATGTGCGTGCGGTCGACAGCGATATGCCAGAGTGTAGCTAGATGCTACTCGAAATTGCCGATAATGCCCCGTGGTTGCACCGGTAAGCCGGCCTGGTAGAGGTGTGAAACATCGCCAAGGCCCAGGCAACGCGGAGTTGCCCACTCTGGCGAGCGCTCATCGAGCAAAATAGTTGTCACCGAACTGGGTGCCAACCAGAACCCCGACCAGACCAGCCAGAGCGGTAAGGCCAGTAAGTGAGCAAGCCACATTAACCCAATCCCATGGTGAGCAATGACCGCAATGCTCTGGCGATGAGGGTGAAGGCAACGGTAGATCTCGCCTTCGCGTTGATAGCCGTGACGTTCAAGGAGCGTGTCGCTTTGTGCCTGGAGAAAGGCATTATGTCGGCGAATCGTGGGGTGAGTTAGCTCCGATATCTTCCCTTCTAGCTGTCTGGCGCGCACAAGCTCACCGGGAATATCCCAGATGGCAAGCGAACCCCAGCGCGGATGGTCTAAACGCCAATCGTGTGGTTCGGCCAACCAGGGCTCGATCGTTGGCATCGACCCTACATGCTGTGCGGCAATGGTTGCAGTCTGCTGCGCTCGACGCACCGGCGAAGAATAAAAGGTGTCAATGCGGTAGTCGGCGAGACGCTTGGCCAACGCATGAGCTTCACGCACGCCATTATCAGTAAGCACGTCATCACGGTAGTCTGCATCGGCGTGGCGCACAAGATAGATTCGCATGGACTCTGATACTCAGTAGCCTTGGAATAAATTACCGCCCTATTTAGCATTATTGGAAAAATGTTCCGGTAAAGCCATTATAACCATAGTTCATTAATGGCGTATGAAACACTCGTAAAGATACGGTTAAGTAAAAGCCCGCTTAAAACTACCCAGCTGTGTGCCGACTGACGGACTCAGGATGGGCATCGCGGAACTTGAGCAGTGCGATCATCGCATAGAGCACATCGATCACGCTGAGCATAGGAATACGTGAGGTGACCGCATCGCCCCACCATGTCTGCCCCGAGTCGGCATCGACGATGTTGTAGCCGGTCATGGTGCCGTGCGACGCAGTAAGCAGACAAATATCGGCTTGCTGCGCGATCAGCGACTGCGGCGCGCTGGTGATAGCAACTGTGGTAGCACCAGCCGCTTGCGCCGCTTCCAGTGCATGCGCAACTGGGACGCTATCGCCAGAGTTCGACAAACCAATGGCAATGTCGCCGCTGCGTAACAATTCTGACGCCGTCACCTGCTGCGCGTGATCGGAGAACAGCGTTGTATGGATGCCAAGCGTCAGCAAGCGGAGCTGCGCGATAAGACCGATCGAGATCGAGAGGGTGTTGGTGGCATAGACATGGACGCGGGGAGCATTACTTAAGCGTAGAGCGGCCTGAAGCAGCGCATCGGGATCAAGTAAGGCAGCAGTATCGTGAAGGCTCTGCACGCCGAATTGCAAGGTCTTGCGAATAACAGTTTGTGGATCATCGGTGACGGTTATCGGGTTGAGTTGCTGATATTCGGGGCTTAACAGTTCAACCGCCAGCGCCAGTTTCAGGTCGGGGTAGCCACTATAACCAAGTTTGCCGCAGAAGCGTGCGACCGTGCCGAGGCCCACACCGCTCTGGCGTGCAACTTCAGCGATGGGAAGGTAGAGCACCCAGCCGCGATGCGACAAAATATAATCGGCCACACGCCGTTCGGCTTCAGTCAGGCTCGCGTACATACTGCGAATGGTAGCCAGGCACGGTGAATAGCGCTGCCGCTCAATGGGCTGCTCATCTTTTGGTTGATTCATTATGTGAGAAGAAGTTCCTAAAACTGATTAGTATTTGGAAATTGTACCTTATGTTCCTAATTTAAGCCTCTATACGCTCCAGCTGACGCTGCAGAAAGGCGCGCTCGGTGGCGTTCTGGCAGAGCGCAAGCGCGCGGCGATAGAATGCAGCAGCGGTGTCGAGCTGCTCAGCGCGCCGCAACAGATCGGCGCGGGCCGCGTGGTAAAGGTAGTAGTCGCTGAGCTGCGGCTCGGCGGCGAGACGATCGAACATGGCCAGACCGGCCTGAACGCCCTCAGCCATGGCGACGGCGACGGCCTGGTTCAGCGCGATTACCGGTGTCGGCAGCATCGTGTAAAGCCCACGGTAGAGCGCGGCGATCTGCGCCCAATCGGTATCTTCGGCCTGCAGCGCTTGCGCGTGCAGCGCGCTGATCGCGGCCTGCGCCTGGTAGGGGCCGGGTTTGCGCCGGGCCAGCGCGGCTTCGAGCAAGGCCACACCCTCGGCGATTTCGTGCTGTTCCCAACGGGCGCGGTCTTGATCCTCAAGCCGCACCAGCGCACCACCTTCGTCGACGCGGGCACCGCGTCGTGCATGCGTGAGCAGCATCAGTGCCAGCAAACCCTGCGCCTCGCCCGTCACATCGTCGAGCTTTTCGCGCTCAAGCAGGGCCAGCAGCAGCCGCGCCAGGCGGATCGCTTCGCTACACAGGTCGGCGCGCATCAGTTGCTCGCCGACGGGCGCAGTATAGCCGGCGTTGAAGATCAGGTAGAGTACGGCTAGCACCGTGTCGACGCGTGGCCCGATCACAGTGGGCGATGGCACCTCGTAGGGAATGCCCGCGTCGAGGATGCTCTTCAAGGTTTCCAGATAGAACGCGGCGGTGTGGGCCCGTTCGGCGCCGGGGCTCCCGGGGGAAGTTCCATCATGGTGACTACGACCTCGTGCCTGAGGCCGGCGTCGTGGATGCACTGGCCGGAAAAGATGAGGTTGTTGACGTCGTTCAAGGCGTCGAAGTTCCGGATGGTGGTGATGCCGTGCTTTTTGAAGAGCTTGGCGTGCAGGTTGATGATGTCGCTCGACTGCGAGTCGAGCGCGACGACGTTCACGCCGCGGGCGAGGGTCTGGAGGTCGGCGTCCGGGCCGGCAACCCGGCGAAAGGCGTCCATGGAGCCGAAGGCGTTTTCGTTGCAGTAGAAGAACGGGGCCTGGAAGCGCGCGCCGCCGCCTGCTTCGAAGTGGTTGATGCCTGCCGCTTTGGTGGCCTCAACGGCGGGCAGAAAGTCGTTGGTGAATACGCGTGCGCCGT
>JAAUTF010000713.1 GCA_012031775.1 Candidatus Altimarinota bacterium
CCGAGATGACCAGCCTGCTGGACGAGCGCGCCATCAGGCGTGTCGCCGGCGAAGAGGATCGCCGCGCCGTTCTGCTGGCCGAGCTTGTGCAGCTTGGTGTGGCCGCCGGTGCCCTGGTAGACCAGGTAGTAGACCCGCACATCGCGGCGTCGGCGGGGATGGCCGGGTCAAACTGCTTGCCCAGCCGCCAAATCCGTCGGCTGGCCTGATCGCGTAGAAAGTGCGATTGGGCCATCTCAATCCAGAGGATCGAGTCGAACTCGTTCTGCAGGTTCAGCCCTTCGGAGACGTGGGTGTACGGTGCAATGACGACGCTGCTGCCCTGCTGGACAGCGGCGCGGATGGCGTCCTCACGCCGTTCAGGGTCCATGTGCGGCAAGCACCAGGGCTGATGCTCGGCCAACACGTGGGCGTAACGTTCGGACGTGACGCGCACGCCGTTCTGCTCGACATACAGCAGCACGCGGCGATGTTGCCCACGTTCGCGGGGCGACGATCTCCTGTACGGTGCGTTCCAGCGGGTAGACATAATCATCGGCGAGCAGCGGCGCGTCGAGGATGCACTCCTCGCCGAGGATGTCGCCCCACGGGCCGCGCAGTTTCTGATAGACGGTGAAGGCCGGTTCAACCATCGGCAGCACGCTCCACCAGCGCGGAATGCTGCCTTTGGCCAGCCGGGCGGCGTTGTTGCGCTCCTGGGCCAACTCATCGAGGTGGTTGGTCATGCGGTGATAGTGGCCGGCCAGGTCGCGGGCGCTGACCCACTGCTGGATCTGCTGCGCCTCGGCTTCGGCCGCCTGGAGTTCAGCGGTCGCGGCGTCAATGCACTCGGCATCGTCCGTGTCGCGGGAGATCTCCAGCACGTTCTGGGCGCTGCTGAGGGCGTCTTTGGCGTGTTGGACGCGCTCGCGTAGCGCCGGATCGTCCATCGATACGAGGACGGGGATCTCGACCAGTTTGGGCATGTAGGCGCCCACATCGAGCACGCCGATGAAGACGGTTTCGGCCAGGATATGCGGCAGCAGCGTGGCGCTCATCCCCGGCACTTCGATCACGCTGGTGGTGCGATCGACTGCGCCGCTGCCCTTGCGGGCATCGCCCTCGCGCTCGGTGATGTGCTCTTGCACGACGCCGAAGCGCTGCACGGCGGCGTCTACATCATTCCAGCCCAGGCCGAGCCGCAGCCAGAACGCCGGGTGGTAGCGAAAGAGGTAGTGGAACAGGTGACGCAGTTCGCCGCCGGTGTGGGTGCCGGACGCGAGCAGGTGGCACTGCGAGCCGAGCAACATTTGGTGGTGCGCGTGGGCGATGTCGGTTGCTTCGCCGCGCCCGTTGTGGCTCTCGTCGATAATCGCCAGCGCCGCGCAGCCGCGATACTTGCGGTAGAAGTAATCGTAGGGCGAGAACGAAGCGGGGCAGGTCGGGCCGGCGGTTCCATCAGGGGTAATCCGATGGGCATGCGGTACCTCCTTTCCCACCACCTGCGACCAGGCGGCAAACGGGGTATGCGGGTAGCTCCGCTCGCGGGCTTCGCTCTTGACGACGCTCCAGAGCGGGGCGTTGCAACAGGCGCAGCGGCGGCGCTTCTTGGTGAAGTAGGTCAGCGAGGTGACCGGTTCGGCGGCGTCTTCGTCCTCGTCGCTTACCACCTTGCCGCGCGGCACGGCGGTGACAATGGTTTGGCAGTCAGGACAGGCGAACGTCGTGCGTTCGATGGTGGTCATCAGGATGGCGTCGGTGCGCGTGTCGCGGTAGGCGATCACCGTCTCACGCCGCCCTGCGTAATTGGCTCCAGGTAGGGCAGCAGGTCGGCGGGCGGGTCAAGATCCGGTTCGCGGATGGTTGTGGTGCGTTCCGCCACGGCAGGCAGCCAGCGCAGGCCGGTCGCGGCTTTGGTCGAGTGCGAGATGATTGCGATCACGGCCGGTGCGGCGCTTTCGGCACAGCGGGCCAGCCAGCGATCCACGTCAGTGTGATCACGAATGACCAATACCTCAGCGGCGGGGAAGGCGCCGGCGATCTCACGCTGCCAGGTCGGAATCACCCGCTTGGGCGGGGCAATCCAGATCGGCAACGCTTTGGGCGCTCGGCCCTGGGTGTGCGGGTTGGCTTTCCAGGCCTTGGCGAGTCGCCGCGCCCAGCGGGGTTTGCTGGTGCTCCGAAAGGTGGTCGCCTGTTCTTGCCAGTACTGGCAGAGTGTGGCGATCAAGGCGATGATCTGGCGGGTCTTGCCGACGCCGGGCTCGCCCTGGAATAGTGCGCGTCCGGTTGCCAGAGCGCTCGGCGGAGGGCAAAGACGCGGTGCATTTGGGCGGGGGCGAGGCCGGGATGCTCGGCACCGGGAAGCTGCTTGTCGCAGCCAACCTGGGCGACGACGCGGATTTCCCAGTCCTCGGGGTCAAGCTGGTAGTGCGGCTGATGCTTCGCCAGCACCTGGGCGGCGAGGGTCGGCAGCAGCGGTTGGAGGAAGGCGAAGGCGGCGTCGTTCTGGTAGTGCGCGACCGCGCCGGTATCGAGGTTGAGCACCCCTAACACCGGGTTGTCTTCGATCTGCGCCACGGACACAACGCCCTTGGTGCGTTGATCGTCGTCAATCGGCATGCGGGTTGCTTGCTTGGTCGTTGAGGTCGTGATCACCAGGCGTTCGCCGGTGGGGCCGGTGAGGATGTCGCCGTCGAGCAGGCCGGAGAGGATGAGCGATGCGAGGTGGGCCGGGCCGGTCGGCGGCATCAGTGGGCGGGCGAAAACGCTGTCGGTCTGGAAGCTCACCGCCTGTTGCCAGGTCGGTGTGTGGTGGATGCCGTGGGCGGCGAGGCCGCGCAGCAGCACATCATCGTCGGCGTGCAGCACGAGGATGTCGGGTTGCGTTGGTGCAGCGGGCAGCAGGTAGGCATCGGCAAGCGGGGTAGTCGGCAGGACCGGCGGCGGTGCGCCACCGGCCCAGGTGTCTTTCTCACTGTCGTAGCGCCAGCCCTGGAGCTGGGCTTTGACCAGCGGGTCGGGCGCGTCAAGTGGTTCATCCCGCTTCATCGCCGCCAACACGATCTGGCTGTACTTCTGGAAGCTGCTATCCGCGTCGGCAGCGCCGTCGGGAAAGCGCCAGCAGCGCACAGCGGTGTAGTTGCGGGCATAGTGGTTGATCAGGGTGCCGTCGAGGCCGGAGCGGGCGGGGATGATCGCCAGCGAAATGCCGCCGGCGACGAGCGCGTTCGTTACGAGCACCTGCGCCGCGTATTCCGCACGGCGGCCGTCATCGAGGCGGACATACGGCGGGTTGGTGATACACAGGCTGAACGCCTGCGCCGTC
>JAAUTF010000714.1 GCA_012031775.1 Candidatus Altimarinota bacterium
TCGGGGCGGCGCTCCTGCGCTAATTCGGTGGCCGCGCGCACGCGCTCGACCTCCTCGCCCGCGCCCGAGTCGCCCGTCGAGTAGGAAAGCATCGCGATACGCGGCTCCACCCCGAAGAGCTGCGCGGTGTCGGCGGAGCTGATCGCGATGTCGGCGAGCTGCTCCGCCGTCGGCTTCGGGTTGATCGCGCAGTCGCCGTAGACCAGCACACGGTCTTCCAGGCACATAAAGAAGACCGACGACACGATCGAGATGCCGGGGCGCGTCTTCACAAACTGCAGCGCCGGGCGGATCGTGTGCGCCGTGGTGTGAGTAGCGCCAGAAACCATGCCGTGCGCGTCACCTTTATACACCATCATCGTGCCGTAGAACGAGACATCGAGCATCAGATCGTGCGCTTGTTCGAGCGTCAGGCCACGGCTTTTGCGCAGCTCGTACAGCGTTTGGCTATATGCAGCCAGCCGCATCGAATTGCCAGGCTCGATAATCTGCACCTGGCTGAGATCGAGGTCGAGCGCCAGCGCATTCACCTGCTCCTGGATCGTGGTTGGATCGCCAAGCAGCGTGATATCGGCGATCTGGTCGCGGATCAGCGCTTCGGTAGCGCGCAGAATGCGCTCTTCCTCACCCTCGGGCAGCACGATACGCCGTCGATTCGACCTGGCGCGCTGGCTTAGATTGTAGAGGAAGAGCCGCGGCGAGATGCCGCGCGGTTCGATTTGGCCGTACTGCTTCTCGAGCGCTTCACCGTCGATATACTGTTCACAGAGTTGCAGCGCGGCGGCGATCTTGGTTGGGCTGTCGACGGTGATATGCGAGCGCACCCGCGAGAGATCGGTGGCCGTCTCGTAGGTCTCGCTGTTCACCGCCAATACTGGCGGGATCTTGGGCAGGCCGTCGAGCAGCCGCGCTAAGGCTGGCGAAGGGCGCTCGCTGGTGGTCAGCACAATACCGGCGATCGGCGGGTAATTCGCCGACTGATGGGCCAGGATCGCGCTCAACAGAATCTCGCCGCGATCGCCCGGTGTCACAAGCAGCGCGTGATCGGTCAATCGATCGAGATAATGGTCCATCTGCATGGCAATAACCATGACGCGGCGCGCCTGGCGATCGAGCTGGTCACTGCCATACAAAATCTCGGCGTTCAGCTGCTCGGCCACCTCGCGTAGCATGGGGCTGGCGAGCACCGGATCGCCGGGCAGCACAAACAACTGGTCGGCGGCGATGGCAAGGTCGGCGATCAGGCCACTGCGCACCTCCTCAACACGCTCGGGCTCGACTTTATTGACCACCGTGGCGATCACCGGGCTGCCCTTGGCGTGAAAAGCGTCGCGTATTTGCTGCAAGGTGGCGGCGATATCGTCGACGCTGCGCCCATGGCCGTTGCTCAGCAACAGCACGCGGCTATCGATACTGCGCGCCACCTCGACGCTCAGGTTGAACTCGAAGAGCGACAGCTCGTGGTTGCTGTCTGAGCCGAGACAGAGCACAAAATCGTAGCGCCGCTCAAGCTCCTGGTACGCAGCGATAATGCGGTTCAACAGCTGATCATACTGATTGCGCGCCAACAGCTCGTTCGCCTCAGATGTGGTCAGCGCATACGTCTGCGCATAGGTCTGCTCAAGGTGAAAATGATGGAGCAACAGCTCGATCGTTTTATCGTGCTTATCGACCGACTGATCGAGAATCACGGGGCGGAAAATGCCCACGCGGCGCGTCTTGCGCAAGACGTAGTCGAGAATGCCAAGCGATAGGAGCGATGTTCCTGCGTGCGGCTCAACCGGAGCCAGAAATAAGGAACGGGTCATTGCTTCCTCTTCTGTTGGCGATTTGTCATACAGGCCTCCCTATTGTATGCTGCGCTGTGAAAGGGGTCAACCGGGGCGAAGTCAGGAGTCAGGAGTAAGGCCGGGCAGAGAGTGACAGGGTGATATCCTGACACGTTTTGATGCCGTCAGGTTCACCTTGTCGTCCCTCACCTAGTCGCCCAGTAAACAAAGGCCACCTCTGCGGTTCAATACAGGAGTTCATACCATATGACAATCCCAACCATTGTAGTCTTGGAAGGCGACGAGACAGGCCAGGAATTGTTGGAAGAAGCGCTGCGCGTGCTTTCGCCTGCGGTGACAGGCGTGCAAGTTGCATTCCAGCGCTTCGATCTCAGTTTGAAGAATCGGCGTGCGACCAGGAACGAGGTTGTGCATGAGGCGGCGGCGGCGATGAAGGTGAGCGGGCTCGGGATGAAGGCGGCGACGATCACGCCCGAGGTGGCGGGCGATGTCGGCAGCCCGAACGCAATCGTGCGTAATGCTATCGACGGCACGGTGATTATTCGCACTGGGCGGCGCATCCCTGGGGTGCGACCGGTGGGCGGCGTGTTCGCGCCGATCACCGTGGTGCGTATGGCGGTCGACGACGCCTATGGTGCTACCGAGTGGCGCGAGGGCGCGGCATGGACGAGTGGCCTACCGCACCGAGAAGATCAGCCGCCGCACCTGCCGTGCGTCGCCGAGGTGGCCTTTCGCACCGCCCAGCGCACTGGCGGCAAGGTTTTCGGCGGGCCAAAATACACTGTCAGCCCCATTTATGAAGGTATGCTGAAAGAGGAGATGGATGCGGCGGCAAAACGTTATAGTGAGGTGCGCTACGAGCCGCAGCTGATCGACGCAACCTATGCTTTGCTGCTTACAGCCGGCGAGAAGCCGCTGGTGATCCCGGCGCTCAACCGCGACGGCGACTGCCTCTCCGATCTGGTGATGCAGATGTTTGGCTCGATTGCCGGTGCTGAGTCGTTGTTGCTCGCGCTCGACGAAGATTTTAAACCCAGGGTGGTGATGGCGGAAGCGCCGCATGGTACTGCGCCGAACCTCTTTGGCAAGAACGTCGCCAATCCGCTGGCGATGATCCTGGCCGGCGGCGCGCTGCTCAATTACATCGACACCCGCCAGGCGCACCTCGCCGCGCGCGCGATCGTCGAGTCGTGTCTGGAAAGTGTGTACGACGATGTGCGCACCGCCGACCTTGGCGGCCACGCCCACACCGACGAGTTTACCGCCGAGGTGATCAAGCGCGTACAGACAAAGCTAGCGGTGTGGCCGACGATGAGTTAACGGGAGGAGTCAGGAGTCAGGAGTCAGGAGTCAGGAGTCTGGTACCCGGGTGTAGCGCGTGCTGCGCTCCAGCCGCTCCACTGGCAGGCACGACGCTGCCCTAGCGCCGCTGCGTACGAAGACGACCAAAAGCGCCATCGCCAGCACCGCCAAGCGACACAAACGGGCTGTACGGCACGGGAATCGGCA
>JAAUTF010000715.1 GCA_012031775.1 Candidatus Altimarinota bacterium
GCCACCCCGGCGAACGCCGCAGCGCGCGCCAGCTGCAGGCGTCGAGCAACTTGTTTTACGATGTCTTCCCAGACAGTACGACCCGGAAAACCTGCTGTTGCACCAAGCGCGGCGCGAGGTGCTCGAACGCCAGCTAGAGCAGAGCCGTCTGCGTGCTGCCCTCGAACGCATCGGTGCGGGCAAGATCCTGCTGATCGATGTAGCGCGCCCCACGCCCTTCGCCTTTCCACTGCTCGTCGACCGCCTGCGCGAACGCATCAGCTCCGAGAAAGTCGAAGACCGCGTGCGGCGTATGCAGATCCAGCTTGAGAAAGCGGCGGGATGAGAATTCAGGATTCAGGATTCAGGATTCAGGAGATCGGACACCGTAGTCGCACATATAGAAAGAACAGGCAAACATCGAACAAAAGAACAAAGATAGGGCGCACGGCGCACCCGCTGTGCAGTTGTTCCTTTGTTCGATGTTCTTTTGTTCTATCTATAGCAGGCTGCGCTCACTAACCATAAGCATCCCACGAACGGACGCAGCATGCTGCGCCCCATAAATCATGATAATCCCCACCATCGAAACCGAGCGCCTACTGCTCAGGCCCTACACACTCGAAGATGTGGATGCGATCGCCGCGATTCTGGGTCGACGCCACGACGATGCAATGCTGGCCCGCGCCGCTGAGCTACGCCGAGAGCGCAGCCTGGGTCGAGCGCAACATCGCACGTTATGGCCAACACAGCTGCGGGCGGATGTTGCTACTGCGCAAACACGACGGTATAGCCATCGGCGACTGCGGCATCGTCGCGACCGTGGTGAACGGGCGGCCCGAGCACGATCTGGGCTACATCGTTCATTACCCGTACTGGCGACAGGGCTACGCCGTCGAGGCAGCACGTGCGTGCCTGAACGATGGCCGCGCACGGCTTGGTCTGCGGCGCATCGTCGCGAACATGGCCCACGACCATATCGCTTCGGCGCGTGTTGCCGAAAAGCTCGGTATGCAGCGTGTGGGCGTGTTCAACAACGAGCGCAATCGTGGCATGGTGACGTGGCTGTATGTTTGGGAGGAGTCAGGAGTCAGGAGTCAGGAGTCAGGAGGCGCAGGGCGTTAGGGTGATTGCAGCATACACGGTGCCCCGCCGTGTTATGCCGAACGGCGCGCTGCGACGTGAGGAATCTTAATCCGGCATACGCGCACGCCCACGCGCTGAAGCGCCGGACTATTGGAGACCGGAAGCCCGCTGAAGTGGGCTCACCCGACGTATCACAGATAAATGAATCAACGTCCATGGCGGGATTGGGCGTATAAGCCACCGCATACGTTGTGTCGCATAAGCCAGGTACTCCTGAATCGTGAATTTCTATGCCTGATCTGACTACAACCATCGCCGGTGAGTCTGTGCTGCTTATGCCGGAGCGTGCGTTGTACTGGCCACGCGGCGGCGCGCTTTTTGTGGCCGATCTGCACTGGGGCAAGGCGGCGGCCTTTCGTGCTGCGGCCATCGCCGTGCCCGAGCAGGCTACTGCTGCCGATCTCGCACGGCTCGACGCGGCGTTGGAGCGAAGCGGTGCGCGGCAGCTCTATCTGCTTGGCGATCTTTTCCACGCACGTAGCGGGCGTAGCGACCCGACGCTGGCCGCCATTGCAGCGTGGCGCGCGCGCCACCCTGAGCTTGCTATCGTGTTGGTGCGCGGCAACCACGACAAGCACGCTGGTGACCCGCCCGCCGACTGGGGAATCGACTGCGTCAGCGAGCCCTACCCGCGCCTGCTCTTCGTGCTGCGCCATACCCCAGAGCCCGACGAGCGAGGCTATGTGCTGGCCGGGCACCTGCATCCCGCCGTGGCACTGCACGGTCGCGGTCGCCAGCGTGAGCGCCTGCCCTGCTTCCTTTTTGGGCAGCAGTATGGCCTATTGCCCGCCTTTGGCAGCTTCACCGGCAGCGCTACCATCCAGCCAACAGCGCAAGATCGTGTTTTTGTGGTCGCCGGTGATAGTGTTATCGCGGTACAATAAAGAGGACGAGGTTGCAGAAAAAGGGTGCGGTGCTACAGTGGTTGGCGGCATTACTGCCAACCACTGTAACACCACACCTATTTTGAACCGGGCACAGCCCGAAAGGAGATTTTATGCCGAAGGCAGTTTGGAACGGGGCGGTGATCGCCGAGAGCGATAATACAATCGTCGTCGAGGGCAACCACTATTTTCCGCCCGACGCGATCAAGAAAGAGAACTTCAGCGAGAGCAGCACGCATACGGTGTGCAGCTGGAAGGGCACCGCTAGCTACTTCGACGTTGTGGTGGACGGCCAGGTTAACAAGGATGCCGCCTGGTACTATCCGGAGCCCAAGGACGCTGCGCAAAACATCAGCGGTTATGTCGCGTTTTGGCGCGGGGTCAAAGTCGAGGGATAGGTAAAACGCGGTAGGGCGCAGCACGCTGCGCCCCTACCGCGTTTTAGGCCACGCGATATTCGATGTAGTCGTTTTCGCAGGGTGGGCCGTCGCTGAGGCGCAGCGTGCCATGGTTGAGATCCATGATCGCCGAGGTCACGCTTTCGTAAAACTCCTCGGGCGGCTCGTCTGGGTCGAGATGGAAGCAAACCGAGTACGGGTGGCCTTCGTGATCGCGCAGCGCGGCCTCGATCTGCGCTTCTGTCACCGGATACTGAGCGCGCAGCAGTTTTTCGAGCCGCGCGTGGCGATGGTAGGAATGCGGATTTTTCTCAATCGGCGGCTCCACCACCGAGAGCGCCGCAGGGTCGACGAAGTGATTGGCATGCACAACACAGCCCTGGCGGCATCCAGTGAGTGCGGTTGCATGGGGTGAACTCTCGATATTCACCACGCGGTCGGGCACTTGGGCGATCAGGAAATTCGTCGAACAGGAGCGGTCGCTGTCGGTCACGATACGCACTGCCGTATCGAAATCGCGCTGGCGCATGATCTCGTAGCAGCGCACGTGAAACGGTTTGGCCAGCCGCGCCCAGTCGTCGTCGGTCGTTGTTAAGCCGTTGATCAGCAGGCCAAGCCCCGCCGAGTTCAGGCCGATCTTGCCGCCGAAGATGCCCGCCTCGGTAAAACTTAGCGTGCGCAGGCCATCTTCCTCTTCGGTGCGCAGCACAGCCCCCTTGACGCCGACGATCCAATCCCAGTTCTCGCCGATCAGCAACGTCTCGCTCGCGGTCACATTCGGCAGCAGCGCAAAGGCGGTGCAACCATCGGCCCGCGCATTGATGCCGAACTGATAGTAGAACAGCTCGTAGCGCACGATTGAGCGCCACGATCGCTGGCAAGACTAAAGC
>JAAUTF010000716.1 GCA_012031775.1 Candidatus Altimarinota bacterium
CGGTCGCACACCCACTGACGAGCACATTCTGCCGATAGTTGTTGAAACGTGTCCAGCTCGGTTCCTCGGCGGTTGGGATCGTGCCCGTGTCGTTGATGTTGGTGACGTGATAGCTGTGCTGGTTCCAGATCGGGCGCGTCGCCACCCAGGTATCGGACGCATCACCATACACCGCAATGCCCGTGGTGCCGCCACTGCGCCCGTAATTGTTGCTGACTTTGACGATCTCGGCGTTGCTATCGCCGTCGACATCCACGATCACGGGCAATTCATACCCCGTGAAACTGGTGCTGGGGATTGCCCAGATCACGTTCAGGCTCGTGCTTGCCGGGTCGCTCGGCACTTGGTAGATGCGCAGCTGTTGCTCATCGGCATAGACGATTTCCGCCTGGCCATTGCCATCGAAATCGAAGACCGAGGAGCCGGTCGTGTTCGAGGACGAATCATCCGTCACGGCAGTCCAGCGGATGGTGCCATTGCCTTCGAGCACGACATAGCGCGCAGCCCCAGCCACACCGATCTCAGGCTGCCCATCGGCGTCCATATCCGCAATCGTGGGTGCGCCGCCTGCACCACCTCCTGGCAACGCGGCCGATGTCCAGCTGACGGTGCCAGTGTGTTCGTGCAAACGCACCCGGCCATTGCTGACGACGACGATTTCGGGGAAGCTATCGCCATCGAAGTCGGCCACCGCCGGGAAGCCATCACTGAGGCCACTGTTCCGCCAGTAGACGCTACCATCGGCGCGATAAGCGGTATTGCCAGTAACAATTTCCGGCGTACCGTCCATATCCAGGTCAGCCACGATCGACAGCGGACCATCACGATTATCGCCGCGGCCAAAACTGCCCTGCCAACTGATCGTCCCATCGTGCTGGATAAGCGCCGCGCCCACCACGATTTCAGCTTCCGGGTCGGTGTCGAATTGCGCAACAGCAGCACCACCGCGCTCGATGTTCTGGTTCAGATGGATCGCCCACAACGGCACGCCCGCTGCGGTAAAGGCAAGCAGCCGATCACGCGTGCCGCTGAACTGCGTGGACGTCACCGGTTCACCCACGGCCAGGATTTCGGGGCTGCCGTCGTTATTGATGTCGCCGACCGCAAGGCTTCCGGTGCCGCGCAGATCGTAGGCCGGATCGCTGACGACAAACAAGGTCTGCCCATCACGCCCACTGAGCGCAACAAGGTGTCCGTTCGCTTCGGGGCTATTGCCCGCAAAGGCGCTGAAGACGATATCCGCAATCCCATCGTCGTTGAGATCGGCCACTGCGGGAGCCATAATGACCTGGTTGGTCACCACGTTGTTGATGATCGTGCCGGGCCAACTCCACTCCAGTGTGGGATTGAATTGCCCGACGAGCGATACAGCCAGACACTGGCTAGCCGTATGCGCCTGGTTATTGGTTTCGTCCGCCTCCGCGATACGCTGCTCGGGATCAACCACGGCAAACATGCGATTGCCGGTAAAGAGCACGTCGGTTGCGATCGTGACGGTCGTCGTGGTCACCTCACCCGCCCTCAGCGCGGGAAGTAGCGTGCGTCCAAGGTCGCGATCAACGGCCGCGTCGAACTGTTCATCGCCATCGCGATCTTCAAAGAACTGGACGTTGCTGCTGATCGGCAGTGCGGTGGCGGAAAGCGCAATGGTCGCGCTGATGGTTCCAGCCGTCTGTAAGGTCTGCCCATCGGTGGTGACGCCAGCTTGTACCAGCGTGACACGGAGATCGGGGAGCACCTGTGAATCCGCCACCACGATGGTGCGTGTATCCTCGGCGCTGGCCACGCCATCCGTCGCGTACAGCCGCAGCACATAGGTACCAAGTGCGGAAAAAGTCGCGGTGGTGGTCACCACGGTCGGATCCGTAAAGGTCACCGACGCCGGACCACTGAGTTGGCTCCAGGTGCTTGTGAGCGTTGCGTTTGGTTCGCCGTCATCACGCACGACCCCTGTCAAGGCCAGGATCGGTGTGGCCAGGTTGATCAGCTGGTCAGCACCCGCATCGACCGTCGGCGCGGCGTTGCAGCGTGGCGAACTCACCGATGCGCTCGCGCTCTGGCCGGTCAGCGTCCACGTAATTGTCTCCGACGCCGAAAACGGCGCAGTAAGCACCGGAAGGGTCGCGGTGCCAGGGGCAAAACTGATGGGCAGTGATACCGCGGTGCTTGAGGTGAGTGTATTGAGCACCCCAAGCGGAACAGTGGCGGTGGCCGTATTGGGGTTCTGATAGCCAAACCCGGCGGTGTAGGTGCCGTCCACATGGGCCGTGACACACAGCAACACCGGCGTAACCGGCTGGCCTGGTACCGCAAATGCCCAGGTGGCGGTGGCGGGCACGGCGGGCACGGTCGTGCCCGCAAGGGTCGCGCGTGCCGTGATCGTATCGGTACCGCCAGCCGAACCCGGATAGGTGAGCACCGCCGCGCCGTTGTTGTCGGTAATAGCCAAACTCGTCACGGAATGCGCACCGCTGACCTGAAATGTGACTGGCTGATTGGCCACCGGGCACCCGTGGCGTCGATCAAGGTCGCGGTCACGGTATGGGCTGGCGTTGCCCCCAAGGGCCCGGCAGTAGCCGGGGTAAGCCGTAACTCGGGCTGTGTCACCGTGGTGTCGATCACCTCGATCGCCGAGACAAAGGCGCGGTCGAGCCCGCCCGCAGCGCTGCGGCTATCGAAGAACAGGTCGAGCGTGCCATCGCTCACCGCAGCGGTAAATTCCTTCACCAGTGCGGTGGCAGGTGGGGCCTCGGCATTCAGATCGAGGTCGTCGAGCACACGGCTGCCTTCAATGCTCACATCGAACTGGCGTTTGCCCGGGCAGGACATGGCGGTACAGCCCGGGCCGGTGAAGCGCCCCGGCACGCCCCAGTAGGGCTCGGCAAAATGGAGGCGCACACGATAGGTGCCACTGCGCGGTACCGGTATCGCGTAGGTAATCGTCTGCACCGCCGGGTCGGTCTTGCGATAGCGCTGGTAGAGCAGATCATCGTCCGTCCCGGCAACCGGGTAGTCGGCAAACAGGGCGAACGCATCTTGATAGTACTGATCGCCATACCAGGTGACCCCGCTGAGCGTGACGGTTGGCCCGCCGCTGTTGATGCGTGTCACCACACCTGCGGGCAGGGGATCGGGCGGCGGTGGCGGCGCGCCAAGGGCACCGATCGACCATTGGATGGCGGCATCGAACAGCGTCCAGCCATCTGCCGTGAGCAAGCTCGCCGCCCCCGTACCGAGCGGAAAGGCCAAGCGACGGGGCCGGCGCCGCCATGGTTTCCATCGGCGCGCCCGCGT
>JAAUTF010000717.1 GCA_012031775.1 Candidatus Altimarinota bacterium
CTATCGGCTAATGTACCTGAACTACCTTCCAACGCCGATAGCAACCCCTCAAATGAATCGATACGTATGCCTGTCGGCAACGCACCCGAGGCCTCAAGCTCGCCTACCAGCGTCTGTAGGTAGAGCCGCGTCCCACCTGTAATATCGGCGACGGCGGCCAGGAGCCAGACCGGCGACCAACCGACGGCCAGAAAGCTCGCCAGTTCCACGGCATTGCCCGCAGCCTTACGCACCACTAAATCGTTGAGCGGCAGCCCCTCAGCGACAAAAACACCCTGTACACCACCGACGCCCTCGACCAGGATGCGCAGCAAACGCTCGATCGTTGCCTGGTAGAGACGCGCATGTCGCACGCCAGCGGGCAGCATATGTGTCGTCATTTCGTAGACAAAGCCGCCGCTGATGGCGACTAACGCACGGGCGGCGCGCTCCGGCAACGAGGCAAGATATGCTTTCGTCGCAGTCGGCGGTGTGACAGTCTCCATTGTATTCATCAGGGTTCTCTGAGACAGAACGGTCGACTCCCGGCGCGATCTGTTAAGGATGCGGCCGCTCTGATACGGGCTATTTGTATCGCTCAACGCTGAGACGCTGGCACACTCTGTTGAGTTGCGCTATCGCCGCCCCGCAAGATTGCCTACCAAGAAACAGGCCAGGCCCAAGCTTAATCGATATGCGAACCGCCATTTACGTCCAGCACTTCGCCGGTGATGTAGCCAGCCAGATCGCTAGCGAGAAAGAGGCAGGCCCGCGCTACATCAAGCGGCTGTGCAACACGCCCGAGCGGGATGCTGCGCACGATCTCGGCACGCCGCTCTTCGGTAAGCTGCCCGCCGAAGATATCGGTGTCGACGAGGCCAGGTGCCACTGCGTTGACACGAATGCCATCCGGTGCCAGCTCGCGCGCCAGCGCCCGGGCCAGCCCTAGCACCCCAGCCTTAGCCGCCGAGTAAACCGATGCGCCAAAGAGGCCACCGCCGCGGATCGCCGAGACCGACGACATACACACGATGCTGCCGCCACCGCGCGCACGCATCAGCGGTGCTACCGCCTGCGCACATAGAAAGCTGCCGCGCAGATTCACATCCATAACAGCATTGTAGTCGGCTTCCGCCACCTGCTCTAGCCGCAACGGCGAGGTAATGCCGGCGTTGTTTACCAGCACCGACGGCGGGCCAAGATCGGTGGCGACCGCAGCGAAAACAGCGGCAACCTCATTCTGGCGTGTGACATCGCACGCATAACCACGATGAGGCGCGCCCAGCTCGGCGGCGGCAGCAAGCGCGCCTGCACCGTCGAGATCTAGTACCGCAACCAGCGCCCCCTGCGCGGCAAACAGCCGCGCCGTGGCTCGGCCGATGCCGCGCACCGATGCGGCCCCGGTGACAATAGCAACCTGACCATCTAGCAGCATAGCTATTTCCTCTACACTAAGGTTTCAGAAAGAGGTTTTGTGGGTGCGCGTTTTGGCAGCAAGCAACCAAAACGCGCACCCACATCGCTAATATACCGGTTTAGTGCTCCAGCGACGCAGCCAATTCGCCGTGCGGCATCTCAAGCGTATCACCGCCATGGCCTGCGCCGCTCGCGTCGCGCAGCATCACCGCCGCCAGCACAACTAGCCCCGCCATCACCACAGCAGCGATCAACGAAAGCAGCTGCAACCCCTGGGTAAAGGCCAGCCGCGCCGCCAGCAACAGCGCCTCACCGGTCGCCGCTGGCAGCAGCTCCACCTGGGCCACCACATTGCCGAGCGTGTCCTGCGCTGCCGCCGCGCTCGTTGCTGGCACACCTTCCGGCAGGGTTGCTGCCAGCCGACTACGATAGATCGTCATACCCAACGTGCCGAGCACCGCGATACCAAGCGCTCCACCTAGCTCCGCCCCGGTCTCGGTGAGCGCCGAGGCCGCCCCAGCGCGCTCCGGCGGGGCGCTGCCCACCACCAGATCGGTGCTGACGGTAAACGTCATGCCGAAGCCAAGCGAGATCAAGACCCAACCTATTGCGACCAGTAGCAGCGAGCTAATGCCGATCTGCGTCATCAGCGCAAACCCGAGCGCGGCCAGCGCCAGGCCCCCCGCTGCCACATAGGCAGGCCGAACGCGCCGCACTAACACCGGTGCCAGATTCGAGCCGATGATCGAGGCCAGTGCGCCCGGCACCGACCAGAGCCCAGCCTGTACCGGCGAAAGCCCGGCCACAAGTTGTAGATATTGGGCAATAAAGAGAAAGGCACCGAATGAGACAAAAACGCCTAAGGTATACATAACCAGCGCCGCGCTGAACGCCGGTAGTCGAAAGAGCCGCAGATCGACCAGCGGATGGGCTAATGTCTGCTGTCGACGCACAAAGACGATGCCAAGCGCAAGGCCACCAAAAACGGTCAGCCCTGCGGTGAAATCAAGGCCAACCTGGGCGCTGTGTTTGACGCCATAGATCACCAGCAGCACTGCCGCCAGCGAGAGGCCCGCGCTCGCAAGATCGAGCCGGCCTGCCGCCGGATCGTGCGCTTCGGGCAATAGCCGTGGCCCCACGGCCAGCAGTAGCAGCATCACCGGCACCCCCAGCAGAAAGACCGAGCCCCACCAGAAATACTCCAGCAGTACACCGCCAACTAAGGGGCCGATCGCGCTGCCCGCCGAGAAGCCCGAGATCCAGATCCCGATCGCCACACTGCGCTGCTTCGGATCGCGAAACATCGTGCTGATCAGCGCCAGTGTCGAGGGCATAAGCGTGGCCCCGGCAATACCCAGTAGCGCGCGGCTGAGGATCAGCAGCTCGGCGCTCGGCGAGAAAGCCGCCAGAACGGATGCCACACCGAAGGCCGCAGCACCGATCATTAACAGACGTCGTCGCCCGATACGGTCGCCCAGCGTGCCCATAGTGATCAAGGAACCGGCGATTAAAAAGCCGTAAATGTCGACAATCCACAGCAGCTGCGCGCTGCTCGGCTGCAGCTCAGCGCTCAGATGCGGCACTGCCAGATGTAACACCGTCAAATCCATCACGATCAAGAGGGTTGGCAGCAATAATACCGCCAGGCCCAGCCACTCGCGGCGCGTTGCCCGCAGCGGAATAGCCATGTCCACAAACAGTCCTTTCTCTCTCGCTTTTGCCTTAAGGCTACAGTATCGCAGTCGGCACGAGCGGGCATCGGTCATACGTTCTACTTTTTACTGGCAATATGAAACACGCTTGTGTGGCACGTGGCGGCGTAGCCGCCACGTGCCACACAAGCACTTTACACCAGATAGCTTATACCTTCGTCGCTAGTGCGGCATGTGGCGCACTAG
>JAAUTF010000718.1 GCA_012031775.1 Candidatus Altimarinota bacterium
GATACGACGGAACATAGTAACTCCTTCCATGGTCTAACAAATTTCAAAACAGCTGGCGAGCGCACCTACCTGCCGCCGAACCCGCTGGTGGCGATGCCTTCGATGAAGGAGCGCTGTGCGAGCAGGAAGGCTAGTAGGGTGGGTAGAATGGCGAGCACGGCGGCAGCCATCACCAGGTCGAGGCGGTCGGCGTAGAGCGCTTGCAGGTCGGTGAGGCCCTGGCTGATCAGCTTTTTCTCCGGGCTGCTGATCACGATCAGCGGCCAGAGGAAGCTGTTCCAGGCGTAGAGAAAGCCAAAGGTGGCCAGAGTGCCGATCGGCGCACGCGCCAGGGGGATGGCGATGCGTACCAGCACGCCCCAGCGGCTCGCGCCGTCGATGATCGCCGCCTCTTCTAGTTCCAGGGGCAGGCTGCGGAAGAATTGGCGCAGTAAGAAGGTGCCGTAGGCGGTGTAGAGCCAGGGCACAATTAGGGCGATCAGCCGGTCGACCCAGCCGAACGTCACCATCAGCTGGTACATCGGCACGATCTGCACGGCAAACGGGATCATCAGCGTGCCGAGATACATACCGAAGAGCATATCGCGGCCCCAGAAGCGCAGCCGCGCGAAGGCGTAGCCAGCCAGCGTAGCGATAACCACCCAGCCGCTTACGACGCCTGCCGTGACGATGGCGCTGTTGAGCAGCTGCTGTCCGATCGGCAGGATCCGCAGCACCTCGGCATAATTGCCCCATTGCCATGTACTTGGCACGAGCTGCGGCGGCACCTGTATCACTTCGGTGGCAGGCTTCAATGATGCAAGCAGCATGATCATAAAGGGCGCGATCATCGCGGTGGCGGCGAGCAGCAGCACACCATACGCGAGCCAGCGATCGAGCGAACGACGGTAGAGAAAACCCACCATAGTAGCTCCCATAGCATTGGGGCAGCGTTATACCATTTCTGCTTGAATAGACCGCCTCGTTTTTGCCGCAAAGCGCATTGGCACAACGTGCGCGGCAATCTACAATCCAAAATCTGCAATCGGAAATGGCATTACACGTCGTACTGCACCCAACGCTCGGCGATACGAAACTGGAGGTAGGTGATCAGTATGATCGCCAGAAACAAAGCCCAGGCGATCGCCGACGCATAGCCCTTCTGGTTGAGCAAAAAGCCCTCGCGGTAGAGCAGAGTCACAATCGTGAGCATGGAGTCGGCAGGGCCGACGGTGGACGAGCGGGTGATCCCCATTGCAAACGGTACGTCGAAGATCTGCAAACATTGAATGAGTGTGGTGACCACGACGAAAAAACTGGTCGGCGAAATGCCCGGCAGCGTAACGTGGACAAACAGCTGCCAGCGGTTCGCGCCGTCGATGCTCGCCGCTTCGTAGAGTACGCGTGATACGCCTTGCAACCCGGCGAGAAAGATCACCATGTTGTAGCCGATTGTCTGCCAGCTGAACACGATCACCACACTGAGCAGCGCGACCTGTGGCGAGACGAGCCAGCCTACGCGCGGGAGGCCTACCGTTGTAAGCAGCGCGTTGATCAGGCCGTAGTCGTAGTTGAGCAGATAGCGCCAGAGCAAGGCCACGCCAACGGCCGAGGCGACAACGGGCAGAAAGAAGAGCGTACGAAAGACTAGCCGCCCTGGCAGGCGCTCGTTCAACAAGATCGCCAGGAACAGCGCCGGTGCCGTGGTGAAGATCAGAGCCAGCAGTGTAAAAGCGAACGTGTTGCGCAGGGCTTTGTGAAACAACCGATCGCTCAGTAATTCGCGATAATTCTCCAGGCCGATAAAGGTCGGCGTGCCGAAGAGCCGGGCGTCGGTGAAGCTGAGATAGAACGAGATAGCCAGCGGGACGGCCATAAAGACCAAGGCACCAAGCAGCGTTGGCAGCAGCATGAGCAGCGCGTCGAGCTGTTCGCGCAGCTGTCGGCGCTTACGCCGCCCCGACCGGGCTTGCGCCGTCAATAGAAGATCGCGCTGCATCAAGGCGTCCTTCCAGGTGGTGGCTGCGCCATGGCCGCAGCCACCATCTACTCTTCTCTACTCGAAAGTCGCGTTCGCTTCGGCACAGACCTGGCTGGTAAAGTCTTGCGGGCTGATCTGCCCGAGGATCATTTCGTCCCACAAACTCTGGACAGCGCTGCTGTAGTCGTTCCAGTTACCACCCCATACCGGCGCTTCAGCGAGCGCGTAGGGCGCACCGCTGAGAAAAGCCTGGTTGTTTTCCGGTGGGGTGGCTTGCAAGAACACCTCTACCGCAGCGGGATCGGTGCGCGCTGGGATGTTCGTGCCCTGACTGGCGACCGCGCCCATCGCCTCGGCGCTGGTAAGCACTTTGAGCACCTCCCAAGCTGCTTCGGGGCTAACCGTGTTGGCGTTCACCAGGTACGGCCCCCAAAAGAGCCAGGTCATCTCTTGTTCGCCGCGTGGCATTTCGACGACATCCCAGTTGAACTGCGCATTGGTGCGCACGTTCGGCGTGAACCAGCGACCATTAAAGTACATACCAACCTGGCCCGCGTTGAACAGCGCCTGGCCGTCGTCGACCGGCACGAGTTGCTCGTCGTAGAGCGTTCGCACATACTCTGCGGCAGCCAACGACGCTTCAGAGTCAAGCGCACAGGCGCTGCGGTCGGCGTTAAAAATGCTGCCGCCAAAGGCGTGGACGAAGTAGCCCCAGCTTGGCCCCCACCAGTTATTAAATCCGACGCCATAGGTCTGCGCTTCCGCATCGGCTAGCTCGCGGGCGATCTCGCGCATGCGTTCCAGCGTCCAATCCCCTTCCGCAGCCAGCTCTTTTGGCGTCGGCAAACCGGCGGCGGTGAACATGTCGGCGTTGTAGTAGACCACCATTGTTGAGACGTCGCGGGGCAGCCCGTAGAGGCTGTCATCACGCGTCAACTCGGCGATGGTCTGGGGGTAGAAAGCGTCGAGATCAAAGCTCGCGTCATTCTCAACGTAAGGCCGAAGATCGAGGATCTGGCCGGTCGCGACAAAATCGGCGATTTGTACCGAACCGATCCAGAAGATGTCGGGGGCTGTGCCAGAAGCGAGTTCCGTTTGCAGCTTCTCGAAGTAGCCCTCGTTTGTGGCCGGATCGTATTCAACAGTGATGCCTTCGGCGGCGAGTTGCTCGTTGGCCATGGTGTTGAGACCCTGATAGATCTCTTGTTCGGCAGCACTTCCGGCGCGCGTGCGCCAGCGGATCGTGATAGCTCACTAGCAGCCTGGGTTGCAGCCTGGGTAGGCGGAGCACTTGTCGGCGGGGCGGCTGTTGGCTGGGCAGCGGCGGGGGCGG
>JAAUTF010000719.1 GCA_012031775.1 Candidatus Altimarinota bacterium
AGTAATGTATTATTAATCATCAAGGATGTTAAGTAGAGATTATGGCAATACTAAGAGGAGCAGTATGTAGTAATCTTAAACAGTTTGTGAAAAAGTTGGTGGAGCGCGCCCGCAGCTTCGCCGCGCGTTCGCGTTACCTGCTTGATCAAAAGGTTGTAAAGTTATGACATTGATTATTGTGATGCCCAACCCCGCGCTTGACCGCACAATGGTTATCCGGAATGCGCAGCTCGGCGCGGTATTGCGGGCCGAGCGCGTGCTGGTGCGTGCCGGCGGCAAGGGGCTGAATGTGGCGCGTGCGGCGCGTACGCTGAGCCAGGAAGCGCTGGTCTGCGCGCCGCTGGGCGGGCACAGTGGGCGCTGGTTTGCACAGTTGGCGGAAGCAGAGGGTATTGTTGGGCGCTGGAGCGCGATCGAGTCTGAAACGCGCAGCTGTGTTCTGCTTGTCGACCCGGCGGGCAACGATGCCACCGCGCTGAACGAGCGCGGGCCAGAATTGAGCGCCGCAGAGTGGGAGGCGTTTGGCGCAGGTATCGTTTTGCTCACTGCTACAGAACGAAGAACCGAGAACAAAGGAACAAAGGAACAAACGAGCCAACAAGTGCAGGGCGCAGAGCGTAGTGCCGTACTGGCAAACAGTGCCTCCGAAAACCCCGCGTTCTCTGCGCCCTCTGCGGTTCAAAATGCAGAATTGCACCTCGTCGCGCTGTGCGGCAGCCTGCCGCAGGGTGTAGCGCCGGAGCGCTATGGCGAGCTGGTGCAGCTGGTGCAGTCGCAGGGTTTTCTGGCGATAGTTGACACGAGCGGCGCGGCGCTGCACGCAGCTTTTGCGGCACGGCCGTGGGCGATCAAAGTCAATGCGCGCGAGTTAGGCGAACTGCTTGGTCGAGATATTACGACAGTTGAAACAGCGGCGGCAGCTCTGGAAGAATTACGGGCGAGCGGTGTGGCAATTGCGGCGGTGACGCTGGGAGCGCAGGGCGCACTCGCGCTAGACGATACTGGCTGCTGGTGGGCGAGCCCGCCACCGATCGAACTTGTGAGCAGCATCGGCAGTGGTGACTCGCTACTCGCTGGGCTGTGCAGTGGCCTGCTACGTGGCCAGAGCCTGCCCGAGGCGCTGCGGCTAGGCGTGGCCTGTGGCAGCGCCGACGCGCTCACTATCGGCGGTGGCCTGATCGAGATGGCGACGGTTGAGCGGTTGGCGGCAGCAACGCAGGTGGTGCCGTTTTGTTAACCGCAAATACAGGGCTTCCGCGATGGCGTGGCATGCCAAACGCAGCACAGCGAAGAATCTGCATGGTCTCTGTAGTGCTGCCAGGTAACCCCGGCACTGCGCTCACTGTCACATAGCCGTGCGGGGCTGAGCACTATTGCGTGTAACTGCTGTTAATTACCAAGAAAGCGGCGCAGTGCGGCGATCTGATCGGCGTTGAAGTAGGCGTTGCGCTGGCCGTTCTGATGGTAGACGGCCATGTCGCCTGACGCGCCGAAGATCAGCTGGTAGCTACCGAGCGTACGGATACGTTTCTGCTCGACGGCGAGCAGTTCGCGCAGCTCGGCGATCTCGTTGCCGCCGAAGCGCGCCGCCAGGTTGCCGCGAATCAGGTGCAGGATGGTCAGCGCTGGCGGTTCGCCGCCGAGACTGATCTCGTATTCGCCGATGAGTGTTTCCATAGAGTTTGTGATCTGGGCGTAACATGCCGCGCCCTTACGGATTGCGAATGGACGCTGCGGTACGGATGGCTGCGCTAGGCGTGGCGGTTATTGTGTTATGGGGCGCGGTTTTTCGGCCACAATGACCTGCCACTGGCTCTCTTCGCTGAAGGGCACGGTTGGCAATACCGCATCGCCGAAGACGCTGAGCGGGTGTAGGCCCGCCGTACGCAGCATTGCCGTTAGCTCGGGGAAGCCATAGAGCCGGATGCTATCACCGGGATGGCTTAGATCGATACTCTGCTCGACATCAAGGTAGCGGTAGTTGATCTGAAGCGTGGCGCTGCGTGGATCGAAGTGCGAGTCACGGAGCACGATACCGCTGCCGATAGCGTACCAGCCGTGGCGAAAATCGCGCATGTAGCTCTCGATGCGGTAGGGATTAATGCATTGGAGCAGCAGTCGCCCGCCGGGCGCGAGCGCGCGCGCGATGCCGTTTAGCACCTGCTGATTGCTTATGTCGTCGAAAAAAGCCAAAACTGCTATTCATTAACAGCGCCGCGTCGAAGCGACTCGCATCGCTCAGCGTACGCATATCGCCTGCCACAAAACTGATGCTCAAGTCGAGCTCGGCGGCGCGAGCGCGCGCTGCCGCTAACACCGTGCTGGCGTTATCGAGGCCCACAACGCTGAAGCTGCGGCGGGCCAGTTCGATGCTATGCCGACCGCCACCACAGGCGAGATCAAGGATCGTCTCTACACCACGCAGCGCGAGCGCGGCAATGGCAAAATCGATCTCACCGCCGGTGAGCTGTTCTGCGTAATCGCGGTAGTTGGCGAACTCGTGAACCTGGAGAAGCTCTTCCCACCAGTTTCTGAGAGTGGTTTCGTCCATAAAATTAAAACATGCCGTTCGTAGAGGTACAACATGCTGTGCCGCTACGAACGGCACCATCACAAATCGAGTTGGCGCGGCATCACCGGGATCTCGTCGACACGCAGCGAGGGCGGCAGCGTACATGCCCAGAGCACAGCCTCGGCGACATCTTCGGGGCGCATGAGCTGGCGGCGGAACTGCTCACTGGGGTTGAGCGGTTGCATATCGCTGTTGATCATGCCAAGTGCCAGCGTTGTAACATAGATATTGTACGGTCGCAGCTCCTGGGCGAGCGCCTGCGCCATACCGGCAAGTGCAAATTTAGCGGCGCAGAACGGCGCGATATTGGCGACGCCGACTTTACCGACGCGCGAGCCGATGTTCACAATGATGCCGCTCTGTTGGCGCTTAAAATGCGGGATGACGGCGCGCGCCGCGTAGAACGCGCCGTTTAAGTTTGTATTGAGGATCTGCTGCCAGTCGGTATCGCTGAATGTTTCAAGTGGGGCGACCTTGTGCATCGCGCCCGCGCTGTTCACCAGGATGTCGACACGCCCGCAGAGCGTGATCGCGCGCTCGACAAGGCGTTGAACTTGCGCCGAGTCGGTCACATCGGTCGGGAGGGCGATGCCCTGGTGACCTTCGGCAGCGATCTCACCGACCAACCAATCCAAGCGATCTTGGCGGCGGGCAGCGGCGACGACAGTGGCCCCCTGCCGGGCAAAAGCCGCGCTGTTTCGCAGCCGACCCCGCTGGAAGC
>JAAUTF010000720.1 GCA_012031775.1 Candidatus Altimarinota bacterium
GTCAGGAGTCAGGAGTCAGGAGTCAGGAGTCAGAAGGGGCGTGCTACAATAGACACAGATCACGCGGCAACCAAGATACAGCGCGGCGACCAGAATACGTAAGGGCGCAGCGTGCTGCGCCCATGTGCGCTGGATGCGCTGGATGCGCTGGATGCAGTGGACGAGCACCCGGTATCCTATACCCTGTAACCTCTTTTGGAGCGATGCGATGCCTGCAAACACTGTGCGTGAGATGCGCGAGGCGCTTGAGGCGCAAATGCTGTCGCCGCTGGCGGCGATAAGTGCTGCTGCTGTGCGCGAGCGCCCTGAGGAGCCTTGCCCGATCCGCCCGGCCTATCAGCGTGACCGCGACCGCATCTTGCATTCGAAGCCGTTTCGACGGCTTAAACATAAGACGCAAGTGTTTATCGCGCCGCTTGGCGACCATTATCGTACGCGGCTTACGCATACGCTGGAGGTGACGCAGATCGCGCGCACGGTGGCGCGTGCGCTACGCCTCAACGAAGATCTAACGGAAGCGATCGGGCTGGGCCACGATATTGGCCACGCGCCATTTGGCCATGCTGGCGAGACGGCGCTGACGCGGGTTTTCCCCGACCATTTTCGGCATAACGAGCAGAGCCGCCGCATTGTCGAGGTGCTGGAGCGCGATGGCCGTGGCCTGAACTTAACATACGCTGTGCGCGAAGGTATTTACCTGCATTCGAAGGCGCGCCGCGACATTATGACCACGGCCTGGGGTACGGCAAGCACGCTGGAGGGCCAGATCATCAAGATCTGCGATAGCGTAGCCTATATCAACCACGACATCGACGATGCGCTGCGCGCCGGAGTGCTGCATAAAGAAGAGCTGCCCGCCGATTGTCTGGCGGTGCTCGGCAACAGCCACGGCGAGCGCATCGATACCATGGTCGCCGATTTGATCGCGCACAACTGGTGGGCCAGCGGCGAGGGCCAGGCACCTGACCCACCGCTGCTAGCTATGAGCACCGATGTGCTGGCCGCTACAAACGGGCTGCGCGAGTTTATGTTCAACAACGTATATTTAAACAAAACCGCTAAAGCCGACGACGATAAAGTTCGGTTTGTGATCGAAACGCTCTATGCCTACTTTGTGAAACATCCTGAGCAGTTGCCCACCGATCTGCTGCGTATCAACCGCGAACGTGATGAGCCCGCCGAGCGCGCGGTGGTCGATTATATCGCCGGTATGACCGACCGTTATGCGCTGGAAGTTTTTAAGCGTATCTTTATTCCTAAAACCTGGGGGGCGTAGCGATCGCAGAATGTCTTCCATCGACGAAGTTCGCGATAAAATCGATATTGTCGATCTGATCAGCTCCTCTGGTGTGCAGTTGCGTAAAGCCGGGCGGAGCTTTCTAGGATTCTGCCCCTTCCATCCCAATACACGCACGCCGGCTTTTCATGTCTACCCGGAGAGCCAGAGCTTCTACTGTTTTGGCTGCCACGCCTCGGGCACGGCCTTCGATTTTGTGATGCGAAAGCAGGGCGTGGACTTTCGCGAGGCGCTTGAGCAACTGGCCCTGCGCGCCGGTGTGCAGCTTAAAGAGCGTAGCGAGGACGACCGCCAAGTCGATCAGCAGCGCACGCGGCTTTTGGAGTGCAATGCGGCGGCAGCGCACTACTTCCGCCAGGCTTTGCTGCGCGCCCCACAGGCCGATGCAGCGCGGGCCTATGTTGAGAAGCGTGGCCTTAACGCCGAGACTGCCGAGGCCTTTCAGCTTGGCTATAGTCTCGACGATTGGAGCCATTTGCTGAGCTACCTGAGCGATCGGCGCGGCTTCGACCCGGAAGAGATCGAAGCGACGGGCCTGGCCATCCGGAGCGAGAATCGTGGTTACTACGACCGGTTTCGTGGGCGGCTCATGTTTCCCATTCGCAACGCACGCGGCGAGATCGTTGGTTTTGGCGGGCGCGCGCTGGGCGATGGCCAGCCAAAATACCTTAACACACCGGAGACGTTGCTGTTTAAGAAGGGTGAATTGCTCTACGGCCTCGACTTAGCGCGTGATACGATTCGCAGCGAAGACCGCACCGTGGTGGTCGAGGGCTATGTTGATGTGATAACTGCCCACCAGCACGGCTTTCGCAACGTGGTCGCTCCGCTTGGCACGGCGCTAACGAAGGCGCATATCGCCTTGCTGAAGCGGCTGTCGCACAATGTGTATCTGGCGCTCGACGCCGACGCCGCCGGCCAGCGCGCGACGCTGCGCGGGTTGGCGGTGTTGCGCGAGAGTGTGGCCCAAGGTGATGATGATACGCGGCTGGTGACGACGGCGCAGGGCGCGGTGCGGATGGAAAGTGATGTCAGTCTGCGCATCATTCGGATGCCGCCAGGCCTCGACCCGGACGACGTGATTCGCGCGGAACCCGAGCGCTGGCGAACGCTGGTGGCTGAGGCGGCACCGGTGATGGACTTTTATATCGAGATGCATACCGCAGGGCGAGATTTAAAACAGCCCGCCGAGCAGCGCGATGCGCTCGATAAGTTGCTGCCGCTGCTTGGCGAGCTTGACGGCACGCAGCAGCGTGTCTATATTGCACGTGTCGAGCAGGTGATCGGCATACGCGCCGAACTGATCCTCGATCTGCTCAAAGGCGGCACACGCGCTGGTAATGCGGTTAATCGCAGCCAAGCGGCGAATGCGCGCCCCACCCGACTTGGGCCACCGCGCGCAACAGCGACGACCGTAGCAAGTGGAGGTGGGCCGTCGACGCGCGAAGACCATTTGCTGGCGCTGGCTATTCGCTACCCCGCCGTGGCACCGTTAGTGGAACAAGGCCTGCAACAGGGCCTTGAGGCCTTTCCACTGGTCAAGGACTTGCTGGGCTTCGATTTGTTTCGCCTGTTCGATCGTCCGGACAACCAGGCTGTATGGCGCGCCTGGCAGCAGCTTGCGCCCGAGCTGCGACCGATGGGCGATAATTTGCTCGAATGGGCGAACAGCCTCGACGAAGCGCTGCACGAGCGGGCGCGGTACCTGATCGGGCTTGCGCCACCGCGTAGCGAGGAGTACCGTTACCGCCAGGAGGCCGAGAAGTGTGCGCGCCAGATCCGCATCGATCAGGTGCGCAGTTGGCAGCGCCGTCTGCCGCAGAGCATTGCCGCCGCCGAAAACGACGAGGAGCGCCAGAGCGGTTTTGTACTGCTGGCCGAGCTGCAGGGCTATTATACGGCGCTCAGCACCCCGCGCCGCAGCAGCACCTACAGCGATCTGCGCGATACGCTGGGTAAGGAGTAGGATGGACTGGTCGCTCGTGATTTGCGCA
>JAAUTF010000721.1 GCA_012031775.1 Candidatus Altimarinota bacterium
CGCTGAAAAGCGGAGAGCCAGAGGCGGCTGCGGGCACGCCAACAACCAGCACTGCGCTGAAAAGCGGAGAGCCAGAGGCGGCTGCGGGCACGCCAACAACCAGCACTGCGCTGAAAAGCGGAGAGCCAGAGTTAGGAATTGTGATGACGACAACTGCACGTACAGTTAACCCTACAGACGTTATCGACAGCGATAAACGAGTCGGACGTAGCCTTTGGGCTGACGCTCGGCGGCGGCTGTTCCGCAATCGCGGGGCCGTGATCGGCCTGATCACGATCGCATTTTTCGTGCTGCTCGCGCTCTTCGCACCGCTGATTGCACCACATAATCCGGTGGATCAGACGGCAAACAATAGCTTGAAGCCGCCAGTGTGGGTAACGGATAACCCACGGCGCATGCCGAACCCCGATCATGTGTTAGGCACTGATAACAATGGCCGCGATATTCTCTCGCGCCTGATCTATGGTGTGCGTGTGTCGCTGATCGTCGGTATTTTGCCGCAGATCCTGATCGTCGGCATTGGCGTTAGCGTAGGCCTGATCGCAGGATTCCGTGGTGGTTGGGTTGATAACCTGCTGATGCGTTTCACCGAGATCGTAGCAGCATTCCCCGATTTACTGTTCATTATCACGCTGACGGTGGCACTACGCGAGACGCTCTTCGGCAGAGCCTTCAACGGCTTGCTGTTGATCTTCACAGCAGTGGCGATTATCGGCTGGACGGGTATGGCGCGCCTGGTGCGCGGCCAGGTGCTTTCGCTCAAGGAGAAAGAATTTATCGAGTCGGCGCGGGCGGTGGGTGTGCCGACGGGGCAGATTCTCTGGCGGCATGTGTTGCCGAACACATTGGCACCGATTATCGTGGCGATCTCGTTCAGCATTCCGGCGCTGATCAGTACCGAGGCGATTTTAACGGTGCTCGGCGTAGGCATGCGCCCTTCGGTCGATCCGGCGAACCCGTTCCCGACGAGCCTGGGCGTAATGCTCGACGAGGGGTTTGCTAACCTCAGCTCAGGCCCGTGGATGCTGCTCTGGCCCGTGGTGGCGATCTCGCTGCTGGTGCTGGCCTTCACCTTTGTCGGCGATGGCCTGCGCGACGCGCTCGATCCGCGGGGAAACTAACGTGACTGCCGATCGCAGATTGTAAATTATAGAAGCTAACAATTGGACACAAAATTGCTGCTGATTTGCGAAGCAAATCAGCAGCAATTTTGTGTTTACGGAGGAAAGCAAGCGATGATTCTTTGCAGCCGATGTAATAACGAGACGCGAACGGCCGCACTGCTCACGCCGGTGGGCGAGGTACGGGTGAGCGGCCCTGCGGGAAGCGAGCCGCTGCCGATCTCGGCGCAGGTGTGCGTGGCCTGCGGCCATATCGACCTGTTCGCGCCGCAGAGCTTTGAGCAACCCGAGGCGGTGGTAGAGGGGGGCGCAGCACACTGTGCCCTTACGCGGCGAGGAGCCGGTGGGGGCGTAGGGGCAATCAGAAACAGGCGTAGGGGTCGAGCATGCTTACATCTACGCCCGTTCGCCAAACAAGGCGCGCCCGATCCGAACGATGGTCGCGCCCTCTTCGATGGCGACTGCAAAATCGTCACTCATGCCCATCGACAGGTGGTGCCATGACACCTGGGGAAAGCGACGGGCGAGTTCGTCGCGCACCGAACGCATATTCCTAAAAATAGGTCGTGCCTGCTCGGGGTTCTCGCTCCAGGGGGCGACGGTCATCAGGCCGCTTAGCTGAAGGTGGGGCAGGGCAAGGATGTGTGCGACCTCGGCACAGAAAGTGTCGAAAGCAGGGTTTTCCAGGCCACCGGGCAGATTAAAGCCCTCTTTGCTTTGCTCGCCGCTGATATTCAGCTGCAGCAGTACAGGCAGTGCCGGTCGACCGTGTTCGGTAAGTAGCCGTGCTAGCGTCTCGGCGAGGCGCAAGTTATCGATAGAGTGGAGGCAATGAAACAGCTCGATGGCGCGACGAGCTTTGTTGCGCTGAAGGTGGCCGATCAGGTGCCAGCGCAGATCGTAGCTGGCGAGTTCTGCGGCCTTGCTTGCGGCTTCTTGCACGCGGTTCTCGCCGATATGGCGCACACCGGCGGCATAGACCTCGGCAATGATTGCAGGCGCGTGGGTTTTGGTGACGGCCACAAGCGTGATCTCATCGGCGTTTCGCGCGGAGCGGCGGGCGGCGGCGGCGATACGATCGTGGATGTGTTCAAGGCGTTCAGTGATGATCATATGATGATGCGGAGCGCGTAGGGGGCAGAGCATGCTGCGCCCCTACGCGCCGCCTGCGCCCTCGGCCAACAGCACCTGCTCGGCAGGTACGTCGGGCGGGAGATTGACGATCAACAGCAAACCGCGGCCGTCGGGCAGAGGCACTGTGAGATCGAGCGGTGTGCTTCTGCCGGGCGCAAGGCGGGCGACCGCGCCGCCACCGGCTATGTAGCTCGATCCGCCGGTATCGCGCAGCTCGAAGGCGCTGATCGGCACTTCGAGCTCTGTATCGCTGATGTTAGTAACAACGCCGAGCACCTTCAACCCGTCCGGCGCGTTGCGCAGTTCGCTGATCTCGACCTTAAGCCGTGGGGTCTCGATCGATGACATAACCGGCGGAGCGGACTGGCCGAGGCCAAGCAGCTCGCGGCTACGGGCGCGATCGCTTGTAATTCAGGGGGTAAGCTGCCGATCGAGAGCTGCGGCAGTTCAAAATCTTGTGGCAGCACCTGGGGCGTGGGTTGAGCGGCGAAATATTCGCTTAAGGCTGGGTTTCCTGGGCTAAAACGACCATTGGTGCTGATAACTATTAAAGCGAGGGCCAGCACAATTCCGATGATCCACGCTGGCACTTGTGTCGATGATTCCTGGCTCATACCTGCTATTGTACCCCCTGTACACAAGCTTGACAAACGATCGGCTATCCGATACACTCCACTTCTGATTGTCCCTGTTACTTTGCATAATTGGCGCATTCAGCCTAGTCGCTGAGCTACGCCGCAGCAAGGCTTGATGCCTAGCCTCGGAACGAGGTTTTGCTGTACCTGATTTTGGCGGTAGAGTCGCCAAAATCCAGGTATGATACCCCGTTTTCCAAGGCGTTTGCTCCAAGCATGCAGCGTTCAGGGCGGTCACAGATTCTCTTTCTGATACCCCAAGGAGTATCAAGCGATGAAGCGACCATTGAGTCTAATGGTGCTTGCCGGTCTGCTGATGGCGATGCTAGCGGCCTGTGGTGGCGCGCCGGCTGCGCAGCCGACGGCAGCGCCCGAGGCGACGACCGCGTCTGA
>JAAUTF010000722.1 GCA_012031775.1 Candidatus Altimarinota bacterium
CTGTGCGGCGGGGTAGGAGCGCGTGCGATGGACGTTCGCGCTCGGCTTGTTCAGGTCGAAGCCGGTAGCGATCAGGGTAACCTTAACTTCACCGGGGGCGAAATTAGGATCGATCACCGCGCCGACCATAATATGCGCGTCGGGGTCGACCTGCTTCGATACGATATCGGCGGCCTCGTAGACCTCCAAAATGCCCAGGTCTTCGCCGCCTGTCACATTGAAGAGCACGCCCTTAGCTCCGTCGATACTCACTTCGAGCAGCGGGCTGGCGATCGCCTGGTTCACCGCGTCGACCATACGCGAGTCGCCCTTGCCGGTGCCAATCGCCATCAGCGCCGAACCCTGTTGCGCCATAATCGTCTTCACATCGGCGAAGTCGAGGTTGATCAGACCGCGCTGCGTGATCAGATCCGAGATACCCTGGATGCCCTGGCGCAGCACATTGTCGGCCATCTGGAAGGCCTGGTTGAACGACGTGTTCTTGCTCGCCGTCTGCAGCAGGCGGTCGTTCGGGATGATGATCAGCGTATCGACCACTGGCCGCAGTTGATCAATGCCCTGCTCGGCCAGCTTACGGCGATGGTTGCCCTCGAACGTGAAGGGCCGCGTAACAACGCCCACCGTGAGCGCGCCGAGATCGTGCGCTACCCCGGCGATGATCGGCGAGGCACCGGTGCCAGTGCCACCGCCCATGCCAGCGGCGACGAAAACCATATCCGCGCCTTTGAGTTGCTCGTAAATATCTTCCTGGTTCTCCTCGGCCGCCTTCTGGCCGATCACCGGGTTGCCGCCGCTGCCAAGGCCGCGCGTCAGCTTGTCGCCGATGCGAATGCGCACCGGCGAGAGCGAATGCATCAGCGCCTGCACATCGGTGTTCACCGTCATAAACTCGACGCCCTGCACACCGTCGGCGATCATCCGATCGACCGCATTGCTGCCGCCACCGCCCACACCGACGACCTTGATCTGCGCAAAATCCTCTAGCGAAAAGCCGTTGTTGTTGTACTCCACCATTGTGTCCCTCCATTTAGGTGACAGGTTACAGGTTAGAGGGTACAGGTTAGAGGGTACAGGCGTTAGCTTGTGCTGTTACCTGTCACCTGTCACCTGCATCCTATCAAGGGAGAAATTCCCTCAGCCAGCCTTTGAACCGCTCGTAGACATTGCCCCAACCGTTGCGCTCGCCACCGTGGCTCTGGTGCGGTGAGCCGATCATCGCCAAGCCGTGGCGTGCGCCCCAGCGCAGCAGCCCCACGCCAGTAGCATACGACGGACTATCGAGCGAGTCCGCCAGGCCGTGCAGGTCGCTCGGCACGCCGATGCGCACCGGAATGCCGAGCATCTCGCGCATCAACTCATCGAAGCGCGGCAGCTGTGCGCTTCCACCAGTGAGCACAATGCCAGCTGGCAACATGCCCTCGTAACCGCTGCGCTTGATCTCGTTATATATCATCTCCACCACCTGCTCGGCGCGCGCCTGGACAATCTCGTTCAGCAGATGGCGGCTGATCTTCTGTTGCTCGCCGACGGTCAGCGTATCGATCTCGATCTGGTCACCGGCTACATCGGTCGGTGGCTCACCGGCGATCGCGCTGCCGTATTTGATTTTGAGATATTCCGCCGTGTTATGCGGCGTGTGCAATACATAAGTAATATCGTTGGTGAAATGGTTCCCACCTACCGGGATAACGCTGGTATGCCAGACGCCGCCCTGCACAAAGATCGCGACATCGGTGGTGCCTCCGCCGATGTCCACCAGCATCACGCCGCGATCTTTATCCTCTGCGGTCAGCACGGCCTCGCCAGAGGCGAGCGGCTGCAACACCAGGTCGTCGATCTCAACGCCAGATTTCTGCACGCTCTTGATCAAGTTCTGAATGGCCATCACCTCGCCGGTGACGATGTGGTCTCGACCTCCAGCCGAAAGCCGCTCATCCCGATCGGATCGCGAATGCCCTCGTTGCCATCGAGCACATAGGCCCGCGGAATAACGTGGATGATCTCGCGCTGGGTTGGGATCGCCACTGCCTGGGCCGACTCAACAGCGCGCGCTACATCGTTGCGCGTGATCTCGTGATCGGGGCGCTGTACAGCTACCACGCCGCGACTGTTCAGCGACGAGATATGCCGCCCGGCCACGCCGACAAACGCCGTCCCGATGCGGTAGCCGCTCAACCGCTCGGCCTTTTCAACGCTGGTTGCGATCGCGTTCACGGCATCGTCGATATTCACGACGACGTCCCTTCTGTCGAGCCCTTTGCTCGGCGTCAGCCCTACCCCCAGGATGTTGGCTCTGCCATTGTCGGCGACCTGTGCGACGATCGTACACACTTTGGTCGTTCCAACATCGATACCGACGATTGTTCGTTGCATGCTTCTTTCCCCGCGTGTTCCTCAGACGGCGTTCGCCGGTCCGTTAATGTTCTGACGAACGCCAGGTCAGGAAAGGTTTGTTGTGGTCAGTCTTGGCGGCTCTGCCACCAGACTGACCACAACAAATGACTTTTCTGAGCCTTGTCTTACGGTGTTGCCCCCGCCTGCTTGTTCTGGTAATACGGATTGGAGGGCCGTAGATCAAGATAGGTGAACGCCGTTTGCTCCTTCAACAAATAGCCCAGAACTGCCATTTTGCGTTCTAACGACTCGCTCCGCCCGAAGACGATCGTCTGCTGCTCGGCGGTTTTTACATACACACCCAGGCCGTAGTCCCAGCCGATGATCTTTGGCTGGAGACTTAGCTCGGCCGGCAGACGCAGCGCCAGCGCGCGCGTCAGCTTGAGCGCGTCGGTATCGATCAAATCGTTCGGCTCCAATACAGTTCCCGAAGCTGTGATCACAAGAACGTCGGGTTCTGCCGGTTCTGTTGCGGCAGCCAGCACTTTGCCGCCGCTATCCACCAGATATTGCACGCCGTTGACCAGCCAGCGCACCTCGGGCTTACGCTCCACGATGCGGATCGTTGCGCTATTCGGGAGCTGTGTGCTGATCGTTGCCTCCTGGACATAGGCGCTGCCCAGTAGCAGTTCGCTCGACGAGACCATGTCGGTATACCAGATCGGTACGCCATTGAGCTGTGATAGTTCGATAACGGTTTCAGCCTTGAGGGCGTTGTTGCCTTCGACACGAATATCAGCGATGATAAAGCGCTCGGCAGTGAGCAGATAGGCCAGCGCGCCAACGCTTGCCAGACAGATAATCAGGCTGAACAGTTTACCGTTGAGCAACCACTGAACGAGCGCCCGACGTGGGCTCGGGCGCACCTGCGACCCCGCCTGCAGCGG
>JAAUTF010000048.1 GCA_012031775.1 Candidatus Altimarinota bacterium
AGACCCCCCGACGGCACATATCGCTTCACCAATGCCAATGACTGGGTGATCGACCCGAACCATCTGGCCGCACAGGGATATGATGTTCTGGGGGATTGTGAACGATTTTGTGGCCTTGGCCGCCGGAATATCCTCGAAGCCTGCCCCCGACAGCCTCAGCCTGCGCGAGGGGGCGGGAGACGCGGCGGCTCAGCTCTGCGTCATCGGCGCGGGCCTGGCCTTGCTGCCGCTGCTAGCGCTGGGTTGGCAGCGCACCATCTTCCTTGCCGCACGGCGCGCGTAGGGGGGCGCGCACGCACGCTCCCTACGCGCGTGCTCATTTCCCCTCAGCGTTATAGCGGTTCATCGCGGCAGCCACCCCCTCGCGCAACACAAGCGCGGTGGCGTCGCAGATTGTATCGAGCAGGAAAGACATCTCGGCCTCCTGTTCGCGTGAGAAGCGCGCCAGCACATAGTCGGCGGCGTTCATCTTGCCGGGGGCCTGGTCGATGCCGACGCGTAAACGCGGGAACTCGTTGCTGCCGAGTTGGCCAGCGATCGAGCGCATGCCGTTGTGTGTGCCGGCGCTGCCGCGCTCGCGCAGGCGAATCTTGCCGAAGGGCAGATCCATATCGTCGTAGATCACCAGCAGCTCGCGCGCCGAATCGATTTTGTACCAGGAACGCAGCGCGCTGACAGACTGGCCGCTCAGGTTCATAAATGTTTGCGGCTTCACCAGAACTACCCGCTGGCCGCCGATCGTGCCGTCCGCAAGCACCGCGTTGGCGCGTTTGCCGCGAAACTCCAGCTTATGCCGACGCGCCAGTTCGTCCACGGCGTCGAAGCCGATATTGTGGCGCGTGCGAGCATAGCGCTCGCCGGGGTTGCCCAGGCCGACAATCAACCACATACCTTTCCCCTGCACGCAGAAGGTGTCGATTGCGCCGATACCTTCTGCACGCTGCTTGTTTCTGTCGCCGCCATTTTATCATAGCTGCGGTGTTCGGGCCGCTTCTAGTCGCAATAGTGCGCCAGCGAGCGACGTGCAGTATACCCATGCACCAGCGCAATAGAGCCACGCTAAGGGCTCGCCGCTAAGCAAGGCCTCAGCAAACCGCACTGGCCAGTAGGTCGGCGCGATACCGAGCAGCAGTTGGTATGGCATCGCAACAAAGGGCATCGCCAGTGGTGCAGCCATCAGCACGCCGCTCATCTTCATCAGTGCCATGCCCTGCACTTTGTTGGCGGCTAGTGCGGCCAGCGCCAGTGCGAAGCACGGCGCAATCGGCACGGCGGCGAAGGTGGCGAGCAAGCTCTGCGTGAGCGAGATCGTATGGCCGCCTGCGAGCAGTAGCGCGAGCGGGGTGATTCCAAAGCTCAGCGCGCTCGGCAATGCTAAGCGATAAGCGAGGAAGTGCCACGGCGGCAGCGGTGTGACTCGTAGCGCAACGAGCGTTCCCTCATCGCGCTGATCGAGCAGCAGAAAGCCGATAACTTGACCGTACAGCAGCGGCGTGAGCGTAAGCACAACCGTCATCTTCAGCTGTGGCGCGAGGGCCATCAGATCGATGTCGAATACTACGCTAAGCTGCGGCAGCAGCGCGGGCAACAGCCAGCGCAGCAGCAGCGCCACTGCTAGTGGCAGCAACCACGATCCAGCGCAAAAATGCATCGCGCCCTAGCAGGCGCGCATCCAGCGCGACAAACATCTTGATCTCCCATGTAGAGCGCCGCATGCCGCATGCGGCGCCCAGCCGCATCGACCGTCTACTGCCTGCGGTAGCACCTCAGCGCGATCCAAAAGCTCAGCCCGCACCAGAGCGCCGAGGCGACGATAGCAAAGAGCAGCAGAGCACCATCGGTTGGGGCTGTGACAGCCCGCAGCAGCACAAGCGGGCCTTGCAGCGGGTGCCAGGCTAGCGCCCAAAGCGGCCAGGCGAAGATATAGCCGATCACTGGCAGCAGCAGCGCGGCTGCGAGCGGAATTGATGGTAGCAGAAAGCTGTTGATCGCTGTGAAGCGCGTCACAGCTGCCGCACCGGCCCAGCTCAGGATCAGGGCGGCGGCCAGTGAGCCGCTGATCAGCGGCAGCAGATCGAAGGCTCCGCTAGTGAGCGCGCCGACGCTCGTAATGCTCTGGGCCAGCGCCAGCGCGCTCAAGCTGAGCCCGCGCGCCGCAAGGTACTCACCAGAGCGCAGCGGAGTCGCGGCGCGCGCCATCAGCGCACCTTCGTCGCTCTCCAGCAGCCACAGCGCCGCCGCAACATAGAAGCTTGTCAGTAACAGGTTGTTTAATACCAGCGGTGGCAGCAACCAATGGCGGTTATCGCCAGGCAGCACGCCGACGGCAAAGGCTGTTAATAGCGCGACAAAGATCACCGCAGCATAGATGCCGTTACGCAGCTGTAAGCGGATGTCGAGGTGGAGCGTCGCAAGAAAGCGATCCATCGCAGCAATTCCTGGTGGCTATATGTGTGGCGCGCTCGTATGTCGCGCCACACAATGCGGGCTATGTCGCCGGGGAAGCAGGGAGGGCGAAGGGCGCAACGCCATTCATTCCAAGACCCGCCCGGTAAGCTTGACAAAAATCGCATCAAGTCCGGCTTCCTGGCTGTGGATCGTCTGCAGGTCGGAGCGCTGCAATAGTTCCAGGAAGGCGCTATTGGTGCCGAGGCCGGCGAGCGGGAACTCGCCCTCGCCAGGACGGCCGCCGTTCTGATATACAACACGCACGGTCGGTGCGCCATAGCGCAGCTTGAGCGCCTGTGGCGTATCGATCGCCCGCAGCTGCCCGCCGGCGATAAAGGCCACGCGGTCGCAGATTTCCTCGGCGAGCACCATGTTGTGCGTCGTAAGAAAGATCGTTGTGCCCGCAGCCTGTTGCACCCGGATCAGTTCTTTCACACGTTGAGCATTGCGTGGGTCGAGACCGCTGGTGGGTTCGTCGAGGAAAAGCAACTCTGGGCTGTGCAGTAGCGCGCGCGCCAGGTTCAGCCGCATTTTCATGCCTTTTGAGAACTGGGCCACCGCTACGTCGGCGGCTTCGCTTAGCTCCAGCAGCTCCAGCAGTTCGCGCGGTTCGCGCGTCGGGCGACGGTAGAGCGCGGCGAAATAGCGCAGGTTTTCCAGCGCGCTGAGGCGGCTGAAATGGTTTGGCAGCTCGAAGGCCACTCCGATGTGTTCGTAAAAATCCCTCCCCCACTGCGACAACTCGCGGCCGCCAACCTCGACGCGCCCTGTATAGCTGCCTAGCAGCTTGATCAGAATGTTCTGCGTCGTTGACTTTCCGGCACCGCTCGGTCCCAAAAAGCCGAAGATCTCACCTGGCTGCACTGCAAAGGAGAGACCGTGCAATGCCGCTTCGGCGCTGCGACGGTAGCGATAGCCCAGGTTTTCAACCGTGATCATACGCTTCCCTTCACGAAATAGGCTGCCAGCAGGTTCAGATAGTGCGCCTGTACCTGTGGGTAGACTCCCGCATCGAATTCATCCACGTGGAGATCGATAAAAAAGAGCGCGCGGATCATACCGTCGACGAGGTGTGGCGCTAGATCGATAACAATGGCGCGTGCCCCCCAGGCCGCGATAAAGGCCTCGGCAAAGCTTCTATCGTTTGCCAGGTGCTGCTGAATGCGCGCCTGCGGTAAACGGCGCAGCAGCTGTTCATATTCGTTACGGTTGAATTGCTGAAACAGCGCATGCTGTCGCCATAAGGTCAGCGCGTGTTGAAGTACGTGGCACATCTGCTCCTGCGCTGTGCCTCTTACAAGCGCGATGTGCTCTAGTAGTTCGCGCTTAAACTCCGCCTCGAAGCGCTCCAGCAGTTCGAAGTAGAGCTCTTCTTTGCTGCTGAAGAAGAGATAGAAGGCCCCTTTTGAGATGCCAACCTCCTGCGCTAGCTCCTCTACGCTCGTCTTGCGCACCCCCCGTGCGCTAAAAAGGCGCTGCCCTGTCGCCAGTAACATCGCGCGGATGTGCTCTCGTTCATCGTCGCGGAAAGCACGTGGCATTCTTGAACCTGTGACTATAATATTTATACAGTCATATGGTATCACAAAATAACACAGCGTCAAGTCGCTTGCTACGCGGGCATATTCAATTTTTGTGAGTCCTGGTATGATTGCAGTGGCGACCGCCCACCCCTTCAACCTAGAGTCGTGAGAGTGAAGTGCCTATGAGTGTGCCTGAACCCTTGATCTCCGGTGCCGATACGCCGCTAGTGCCGCCCTTGCTGCTGCACGCCGGATCGTTAACAATGCAATACGCGGCGGGCGATCTGCGTTATGTTCGCCACGGTACACAAGAGCTGGTGCGCCGTATCTATGTTGCGGTGCGCGACCACAACTGGGGCACGGTGCCCGCCTCCCTGAGCGACGAGCAGATCGAAGTAGGCGCGGATTTCTTTCGCATCAGCTATATAGCGCGGCATCGTGAAGGCCCGCTCGATTTTGCTTGGCGTGCCGTGCTTCACGGCGCTGAGGACGGCACGCTGCGCTTCGATATGGACGGCCTGGCTCAGACGACTTTTCTACGCAACCGGATCGGTTTCTGCATTCTCTACCCCGCTGCACTAGCCGGTACGCGCGTGCGTATCGAACATAGCGATGCTAGCATTAACGAGGCGCAACTGCCTGTGCGTATCGTTGCGGCCCAGCCGGTACCCCAGTTCGACGATCTGCGAGCGCTCCATGTGCCCTTAGCGACGGGTGGACGTTTGATTGTGCGCACCGCAGGCGATATCTTCGAAATGGAAGACCAACGCAACTGGACGGATGCGTCGTTTAAGGTTTTCTGCACCCCCTTACGTTTGCCCTACCCGGTTGAAGTTGCGGCGGGCACCCAGATTCAACAGACAGTGACGATTGCTAAGCATTCAGGGCTAAGCATTCAGGAGCCAGAAGCAGCGCTGGGCGACGCAAGACGCGAGATGAGCACGCGCCACAATCTGCCCTCGAGCCGCGATACACCCCAACTGATGGACGCGGTGCCGCCGCTGACCTTCGCGATCGATGCGCAGCGCATGATCGCCGCACTGCCCTCGATCGGCCTAGGCCTGCCCTACGCTGAGCCTGCTCTCGGCGATGAGGAACTGGCGCTATTGCGCTTGCTGCGCCCGGCGCATCTGCGCGTCGACCTGAATCTGGCTGATGCGACGCACCCGGCGCTACTGGAGCGCGCCAGTGTCGCGTCTGAGGCACTCGACACCGCGCTCGAGATCGCCCTCTTGCTCGATAGCGCTGCCGCACGCGCTGAACTGCTGGCGCTGCGAGCGCAGCTCGACACTCTTCGTCTGCCGGTTGCGCGCTGGCTTATCTTCAGCCGTGAGCGCCCGGTCACACCGCCGCAGCTTGTTATACTAGCCCGTGAACTTTTAGCCGACTACGCTCCTAACGCCCTATTCGGCGGTGGCAGCAACAGCGACTACATTTTTGTAGACCGGAGTGTACCGCTGCCCGCAGCGCTCGATGCGCTAAGCGTGGCGATAAACCCGCAAGTTCACGCCTTCGATAACGACTCGCTAGTGGAAACATTGGCCGCGCAGGGCATCCTCGTGGCTGATGCACGCCACTATGCCAGCGATCGTCCGGTCATCGTGAGCCCGGTAACACTGCGACCGCGCTTTAACCCCTATGCCACCGCAGAAGTCAGGAGTAAGGAATCAGGAGGTAGGATTAAGCGCTTATCGAATGGCAACCATATTGAGACACAACTGCCCTCTTCCGTCGATCGTCGCCAGCCGTCACTTTTTGCTGCTGCCTGGACGCTCGGCAGCCTGAAGTATCTGGGCCTCGGCGGGGCGCGCAGCGCCACCTACTACGAGACCCATGGCATGCGCGGAGTGCTCGTGTCAGCAGTCAGGAGTGAGGATTTAGGGATCAGCGGTGCTGGTACACCATTATCTCGCTTGTTTTCAGTGAGCGGTAGTGCGGTCTTTCCGCTGTTCCATGTGTTGGCCGATGTGGCGGGCATACGCGCAGCTGCCCTTGTTGCGGCTGATTCGAGTGAGCCCTTGCTGATCGACGGCCTGGCCCTGGCCTGGCCGGGCGGGCTGCGTGTGCTGCTTGCAAATATGAGTGCGCGGCCGCAGCGCGTGCGTGTCGCGGGGTTGGCTGAGCGAGCCATGCTCCGCCTGCTTAACAGCGACGTGCTCGCCGAGGCGATGCAGACCCGATGGTGTGGCGTCAACGCTGCGAAACGATTATAACGCCGGGCGGCGTGCTTTGGCTCGATCTTGCGCCGTATGCGCTCGCCCGCCTCGATATCGGTGGGTCATAAGATAGCGGTGAGTCGTGCATCGTCGCTGATGCGTTTCCTCAGAAACGCTTCTGACTCTTGACTCCTGACTCCTAACTCCTGACTTCTACTACAGCGGAGCAGTTCTATGCGGCTTAACTATGCTCGAACCTTCCTCATTGGCTGCGCTTTTCTAGGCTTGCAAGTGCTGTTCGCGATCTACAACGCCTACCTGCCGCTATTTCTGCAGGCGGGGCGCGAAGACTTCACCATGACTACGCCGCTCGATGGCGGCTTCGGCCTTGGCGCGGGCGTCACCGGCTTTATCATGTCGTTAGAGAACCTTGCGGCGTTACTGATCTTGCCCTTCATTGGTGCTCTTTCCGACACCACCGCCAGCCCGCTCGGGCGACGCAAACCCTACTTGCTGGTTGGTGTACCGATCACCGCGCTGGCCTTTGTGACGCTGCCCTTTCTCATCGGCGGGCCGCTCTGGCTCTTTATGCTGGTGACGCTGGTCTTTGTGGTGTTTGTCGATGTGATCCGCACGCCGATCATCGCGCTGATGCCGGATGTCACCCCCTCAGCATTGCGCTCGCAGGCCAACGGTGTGATTAACCTGATGGGCGGCTTAGGCGCAGTGCTGGCCTTTGCTATCGGCGGTCGTCTGTTTGGCTTCGCGGTCACCGGGCCGTTTATTTTTGGCGGCCTGGCGCTGCTCGTCGGCTGTGCCTTGGTGATCTGGCTCGTGCCGACACCTTCTAGCGTCGATCTGCCACGCCCAAGCGGTGGCCTGTCAGGCGTTGTGCGCGCCGCGCTCTACGATGAACAGAACGGCCTGCTCGCCAATATCGCGGCGGTGCGACGCGAAGGCGGTGGTGCCACGCTCTGGCTGCTGGCCGCTATTCTTTGCCTCTTCCTCAACTTCAGCGCGCTGACCGTTTTCTTTACCTCTTTTGCTACCGACACGCTGCGGGTGCCGCGTGGTGAGGAGGCGCTCTTGCTGGCCTGGTTCTCGCTCGCCATCGTTGTCTGCGCTCTGCCCGCCGGTATCGTCGGCGCTCGCCTCGGTCGCCGTTCCTCCATGCTGCTCGGTGCCCTGATCATGGCTACGGCGCTGATCATCACCGGTTTCAGCTCAGACTTAACCCTCATCCGGCCCCTGCTCGTTCTTGCTGGAGCGGGCTGGTCGCTGATCGTCGTCAACGCGCTGCCCATGGTGCTCGACTGCGCTCCGCAAGATGGCATCGAACGCGTTGGTGCCTACACCGGCATCTATTTTATTGCCACCCAGAGCGCTGAGGTGCTCGGCCCTACGCTGCTCGGCGGCTTGCTCGATCTCACTGGGCGCGATTTTCGCCTGATCTTCGCCTATGCCGCCGCAGCACTGTTGCTCGGTGCCGCGCTGCTGCTACGGGTGCGCAGCGGTGAAGCCGTGGTGGTTAGCGGGGGAATTCAGGAGTCAGGATTCAGGAGTCAGTAGGGCAGTACACAGCCCAGATCACAACCGCCCGGCTTCATGCCCTTCGCGTTCTACGTGGCAAAAGGGGCGGCATGTGTGACTTCTGACTCCTGACTTCTGACTTCTGACTTCTAATGATCGTCCTCGTCGTCGCCGGCCATGGATGCGCTGTTGCGCTCGGTATTGCCGCAGCCGCCTTCGCCGCTTGGCCGCACGTGGGCTGTGCACGCTCCTCCGTGCCCTTCCAGGCATAAGGATCTTGCCCGGCGACCAGCACGATGTCGCGGTAATCGGCGGTAGCGATCGACTGGCCGCCCTCGAAGATCTGCCACGGCAACAGCGACTCGGCGCTCATATAGTGGTTTACCAGCGAGCGCCGGAAACCGTCAGCAGCGTAGTTCGGTAGCGAACGGTGCAGCAGGTACCCGTTGAAGAAAACAATACTGCCCTTGCGCACCTCCACAGGTACGGCATCATCGTCGCTGTAGGGGTAGTACATCGCCTCGCCGGTGCAGTCGAAGCGGCGATCGTTATGCGTCTGCTGCGGCCAGATAATGCCGTGACGCTGCGAGCCGGGAATGACCCACAAACAACCGTTCTCCACCGTCGCATCGTCGAGCGCGATCCAGGCCCCAGCCAGCGAGCGGTCACGTGTCGGAATGAAGAACTCGTCTTGATGCCAGGCCTGCCCCGGTTTGCCCGAGGCTTTAATAAAGAGCATCGACTGCATACACTTCACATTCGGCCCGATCACCGCAGTTAACACCTCCACGAGCGCCGGGTTTGCCAGCGCCTCGTGCATCAGCTGCGAGACTTTGTGCGGGAAGTGAATACAGAGGTAACGCCGCAGCACATCGACGTCGGCCTCATCAGCAGCCGCAGCGGTGAGGCCACGGATTTCACCACGGATGCCACGACAGATTTGTGCTGCTTCAGCGTTCAGTTGCGCCACAGCCTCGGCGTCAAGCGCATTTTCCAATACAAGAAAGCCTTGCTCATGATACCGTCGCGCTGCGTTGTCGCTCATCGGCAGCTGAACGTAACCCGCTGGTGTCTGCCCATCCACCCACGAAGCCCATGGATCAAGCAGTCGCTTGTTCGCCAGTTGATTCAAGCTCGCCTGTGAGACCATAAGACCTCCGCTATCTGCTCATTGATGCAGGGAAGGTGCGTTCACAAAATGTGACCAGGAGTATACCACAGAGTCTCCTCATTTTGCCGTCATCTTGGCATCACCATCACATCCAGCCCACTATCGTTTGTATAAAAAGATGGGCTGCTCGTCGTTCGCGACAACGCCGTGCGACGATCGGCACAAGATACTTGTGAAACATGTAGCAATGATACAGAAGGGAACTAGCGATGCCAATTCGCCTCACACTCCACAAGACCGTGTCGCTCAGCGCGCTGTTTGCGCTCCTGGTGACGCTCACCGCCTGTGGTGCTACGCCACTTGTTACTACGCCCGAGGTACGTCCACCGGCGACACCTGCACAGGCAGTTCAGCCGCCCGAGCCGCGCCTGCCGACCGCCGCTATCGTCAGCGCGCCGCCCGAGCAGTCGCCGATTATCCTGCCGACGATGACCTCCATCCCGGCCCCTGCTACCGCCGCACCGTTGGCGGCCGCTGCTGCGCCCATCCTGCCTGCTGCTTACCGCGACGGCCCCGGCGGCCTGCCGTACCCGCTCCAACTCGCCAAGCTCAACTTCGGCGTTGTCGGCCATCTCTACTACACCGATCGCACCACCGCGCTGGCCAAAGCGCGCGAGGCCGGCTTCCAGTGGTTCCGCCAGCAGATCCACTGGCGCGATATTGAAGACCGCAGCGGGGAATTTTTCTGGGGCGAACTCGACAATATCGTCGCCGATGTCAACAATGCCGGTATGCTGCTGATGATCAACATCACCCGCGCGCCGAGTTGGTACACCGCCAACGGTGGCGATGGCCTACCGCAAGACCCAGCGACGTTGGCCCGCTTTACTGGCGCGCTCGCCGAGCGCTACCGTGGCCGTGTTCACGCCATTTTGATCTGGAACGAACAGAACCTGGCTTACGAAAACGGCGGCCAGATCGGCCCGAATGATCCCGGTCACTTCGCCGAGATCATGGCCGCCTCCTATATCGCGATCAAAGCCGCCGACCCAAGCCTCCTCGTTGTCGCTGGCGCGCCGGCCTCTACCGCTACCAATGAGCCTGGCACCGCGATGGATACGATCTCGTATCTGCGTGCGCTCTATGCCTACAACGATGGCATGATCCGCGACTACTTCGATATTCAGGCGCTGCACCCGGGCGCTCTGCCAACCCGCCCGAGACGCTCTGGCCCCAGAGTCCGAGCAGCGCACCCGGTTGGAACGACGACGCCTCGTTCTATTACCGCCATCTCGAAAAATCAGCGCAAGGTAATGGAAGAGGCGGGCATGGGCAATCATCAGGTCTGGGTCACCGAGTACGGCTGGGCCACGCCCAACAGCAGCCCCGGCTACGAGTTTGGTCAACCTGATTTCCTACGAGACTCAGCGCGACTATATCGTCGGCGCGATCCGCTATACGCACGAGAAGTATCCGTGGGTCAGCAACATGTTCCTCTGGAACTTGAACTTCACCGTGCTGCAGGCCGAAAACGGCAAAGACCCGAACCACGAGCAGGGCTCGTTCAGTATCGTCAACGCCGACTGGTCGCCGCGGCCTGCCTTTAGCGGGGTACAACAAGTTATCGGCGAAATTCGCGCTCAGCAGTAGGGGGAAGGGCACAGGGTACAGCGCAGCGCACAGTAGCACGCCACAACAACGCAACGGCAGAGCCACAATAAAGCCAGGCCGGCGAACGTGATGCGTTCGCCGGCCTGTCACCTATGATCTATCGCCTATCACCTCAAGAAACAAGCAACACAATCGGCGTGATCAGCAGTGCCGCTACCAGCAGCAGTAGGAGTAGCAGCTTGAGTTGCTCGGTCGAGCGCCGTGCCGCCAATTGCTGGCGCGTCTCGGGCGCGTATGGCACATTCGGCTGTTCGCCGAAAAGCAGTGCTCCGAGCGCGCCGGGGGTGAGTAGATTGCGGGAGACGGTCGCCACCAGTTCCTGGGTTGTAACGAGAGGCGGTGCCCAGTACGCCTCTTCTGGCTTCAGCGTACGCCCGGTGAGCGCGCAGCGGATCTCGCTGTTAAGCACAACGGGCTGGGTCGCGGGTGCCTGGGGGTTGAGTTCAAGCGCCATTTGAAACCTCCTGTGTGAATTGAGAATTGAGAACGATGAATTGAGAATTGAGACAGCGGTGTCACAATTCCCAACCCCCAATTCGGCTCAAGAGTTACGCCGCACAAAACGCTCGATGCGCTCAAGCGCCTCTTCGATCTTGTCCATTGATGTCGCGTAACACGCGCGCACATAGCCCGTGCCGCTAGGGCCGAAGGCGTCGCCGGGCACCACTGCAACCTGCTCCTCAACGAGCAGGCGCTCGCAAAACGCCTCACTGCTTAGCCCGAGTTGGCCCACGTGCGGGAAGGCGTAAAACGCTCCCTGTGGCTCAAACGTCGGCAGCCCGATGCTGTTTAGCCCGTTCACGATCACCTTGCGGCGGCGATCGTACTCGGCGAGCATATGCTGCACATGTTCCTCGCCGAAGCGCAGTGCCTCGATCCCGGCGAACTGGCTCATTGTTGGTGCCGACATAATCGTATACTGATGCACTTTACGTACCGCCGCAGTGATGTCTTCCGGCGCTGCCAACCAGCCCAGGCGCCAGCCTGTCATCGCGTAGGCCTTAGAGAAGCCGCCCAGCAGCACGGTGCGCTGTTTCATGCCGGGTAGCGCTGCAAAACAGGTGTGCTCGACGCCATAGACCAGCCGGTCGTAGATCTCGTCCGAGATTACCAATAGATCGTGGCGCTCGGCAAAGGCAGCGATCGCTTCCAGACGCGCCCGGTCGAGTACTGCACCCGTAGGGTTACTCGGGTAACCGATCAACAGCGCTTTGGTACGCGGTGTCACCCGCTCCTCAAGCGCTTCCACCGACACTTGAAAGTTGTCCTCGACGCGTGTTGGCACATACACCGGCACGGCGTCGGCGAACATCACGGTGGCGGGGTAGGCGACAAAGCAAGGCTCGGGCATAAGCACTTCGTCGCCATCGTCGAACAAGGCCAAGGCGGACGCCTGCATGGCCTCGCTGACGCCAACCGTGATCAGTAGCTCGCTCTCGGCGTCGTAATCGACCTTATAACGCTCCCTCAGATGCGTGGCGAGCGCAACACGCAGCTCTTTGAGGCCGGAATTCGAGGTGTAGGCTGTGGTACGATCGATCGACTGCTGCCCAGCGGCGCGGATGTTAGCGGGCGTGATAAAATCCGGCTCGCCGACGCCAAGCGAGATCACGGAAGGCATGGTTGCAGCAATATCGAAGAAGCGCCGGATGCCGGAGGGCGGCACGGCGCGCACGCGGCGCGAAATTCGTTCGTTCGACATACAATTCCTCGTGGTAAAACTAGCCCCGCAGCGCCGGGTAGTTGCCGCGTATCTTACCACATCCGCACTCCTGGCTTGAGCCAGAGTTGATGAGGATAGGTGCCATGCTGCCGCAAGTGAAACAGCGCAGCAGATCATCTTGTCAACTTGTGCGAAGTATATCTCTGGTCTGATACGACACGGGCACCGCTCTGTTATGCTGCTGTGCAGGAGGAATGTGATGAAACCACACCTGTTGATTGCGCCCTGGAAGGGCGATAAGCGTTATACAGCGATCGCCAAGCGTGCAGCACAGCTCAAAAAAGCTGGCCAGAACAACGAGGCTATCGTTGTCGCGATTCGCGCTGAGTTCGGTGTGCCGTTCGAGCCGCAGCGCTTGCGCGATACCCCGCAGCCCTTCGCGGTCTTCGGTAGCATTGGTGTCGGCGCAGACATTGAGCCGCCCGCGCTACAGCAGCTCGAACTGGCGCTACGCCTGCCGATCGCGGTGCGCGGTGCCTTGATGCCTGATGCGCATCCCGGCTATGCCTTGCCGATTGGCGGTGTCTTTGCGGCGCACAACGCCGTCTCGCCTTCGATGGTTGGCGTCGATATCGGTTGCCGCATGCACCTGTCGATCTTCGACGAAGATGTCGATCAGTTTGCGCGCAACCGCGTGGCGCTGCTTGGCGATCTACGGGCGACGACGGTCTTCGGCGCGGGCGGAGCGCGCAAACGCCCCGCCGATCACGATATTCTCGACGATGCCCGCTGGCAGCTTACTAGCCAGCTGCGCGGTCTGCACGATAAAGCGATTAATCAGCTTGGTACCAGTGGTAGCGCAACCACTTCGCCGAGTTGGTTGTCGGCGAGACATTGCTGCCAGACGCGCTTGGCGGTGCTGTGCCGCAGCGCTTCTGCGGCCTGCTAACCCACAGCGGCTCACGCGGCGTCGGTTATGCGGTTGCTAACAATTATATGCGTGTCGCCGCTCAAGAGACGGTGCGTACAGCTAATGTGCCAAAATACTATGAATGGCTCGATCTTGACACTGAAGCCGGGCTTGAGTATTGGCAGGCAATGGAGCTTTCCGGGGCTTTCGCTCGTGCTAACCACGAGGTGATCCACGCGGCCTTCGCTCGCCGCACAAAGCTTAAGGTGCGCCATGTGGTGCAGAACCATCACAACTTTGCCTGGCGCGAGGGGGATCTGATTATTCACCGTAAGGGCGCGACGCCTGCGGGGGTAGGCGTGCCGGGCATTATCCCCGGCAGCATGGGCACCAATTCCTATATTGTCGTCGGTAAAGGCAACGCTGCGGCGCTAGCAAGTGCCTCGCATGGGGCCGGGCGACGCAGCAGCCGCAAAGCCGCCAAAGACAGCATCAGCATGGCTGAGGTGCGCAGCTTTCTTAAGCAGCGCGATATTCTTGTGGAAGGGCTGAGTACCGACGAGTCGCCGATGGCCTATAAAGACATCGAGCGCGTCATGGAGCTTCAGGTCGCTGCAGGGCTGATCGAGCCGGTGGCGCGTATGCGCCCGATCGCAGTGATTATGGCCGGCGAAGATGGTGTTGATTGATTACCGATGGGCGGTGTGACGCAGCAGGGGCGCAGCATACTACGCCCCTGCTGCGTCACACCCCTAATAAGCTGTTCGTCCACTGCGCTCTTTGCCGTAGGCAAGGATTTCATCCAGGAAGCGCGATGGCTTGGCCTGCTTGCCGTGGTTACGGCTCGCCGCCCAGGAAAGATACAGCTTCTCGGCAGCACGCGTTAACGCAACATAACACAGCCGTCGCTCTTCTTCGATGCCTTCAGCCGAAACTAGGCTGCGCTCGTGCGGCAGTGTTCCTTCCTCCAGGCCGGTGACAAAAACGATCGGCCACTCCAGACCTTTAGCCCCGTGAATCGTCAGCAGCTGCACCTGATCGCGCTCGTCTTCTTTCTGGTCGGCATTAGTCACCAGCGCGATCTCCTGCAGGAAACTACCGAGATCGCTGTGCTCTTCAGCGGCGACCATAAGCTCTTGCAGGTGAGCGCGAGCATCGGGCAGTTCATCAGCACTCAGGCGCTGCGCAAGCGACTCCATGTAGCCGCTTTGCTCCAGTACGTCGGCCAGTAGATGGTCGGGCGAGGCAGTACCTTCGCCGATGCGCCGCCAACGTAGCAGCAAGTTGCTGAGGCGGCGCGCGCCCTCAGCAGCTTTCGATGTGACAAGCTGCAGCGCGGCAGGCTGTGCGAGCGCTGCAGAGAGCGGAATACCGTTCTGCGCAGCAAAAGCAGCGAAGTGCGCCAGCGACTGCGCACCTAGCCCGCGCGCAGGCACATTCGCGATTCGGGTGAGGCTGAGATTGTCACTGGGATTATTGACGGCGCGCAGGTAAGCAAGTGCATCGCGGACGACGGCACGATCGTAAAAGCCGGTGCTGCCGCGCACGCTGTAGGGGATGTGTGCGTGGCGCAGCGCGCTCTCAAACTGACGGCTCATATGGCGCGTGCGGTAGAGCACGGCGATCTCACGGTAGCCGCGCCCCTGGCGCTGCATATCGCCAATACTTTTTGCTATTTGGGCCGCTTCGTCGCGCGCATCTTTTGCATCCACCAGTAACACACAGCGCTCGCCCGCCATTGTCTGGCCCGCAGCGCGCAGCGCCATCGGGCTCACCACACGGCTGTGACGGATAATCGCATACGCTGCGTCGAGGATGGGTTGGCGCGAGCGATAGTTTGTGGTCAGCTCGATCACATGCGCCTCGGGGAAGTTGTCGTTAAAGCGCGCAATAATACTGTGATCAGCGTTGCGGAAACCATAGATCGACTGCATGCCGTCGCCAACGGCAAACAACGAACGCGGGCGCATGGCGGTAGGGCGCGAAAGCAATTCGATCAGCGCGTACTGGCCCGGGTCGGTGTCTTGGTATTCATCGACCAGAATATGCTGCCAGCGCTCCTGGCAGCGATCGAGCACATCGGGGTGCTCGTTGAGCAGGCGGTGGCAAAGCACGATCAGGTCATCGAAGTCGAGCGCGTTGGCCTGTTCAAGCGCACGCTGGTAGCGGCGGTAGCAGCCAGCTACAAAGCGTTCTACCGCATCAGGTGCCAAGCGGGCCATCAGGCGCGGGGTCAGCAGGCGGCTTTTGGCCCGCGAAATACGGCGTAGCACTTCGTCTGGCTCCAACAACATTGGAGGCCGCTCGGTCGCCCCTGCCAGGGCATCGGTAGCGAGCTGAAGCTGTTCATCGGCAGCATAAATTGTAAACGTGCCTGTATAATTGCCCAAACGGCCGCCAATCTCCTCGCGCAATAGTTTGGCACACATACTATGGAATGTACCAGTGGCCAGGCCACGGCTGCGGGTGCCAAGCACGCTACGTAAGCGCTGCCGCATTTCTTTGGCCGCTTTGTTGGTAAATGTCAGTGCAAGAATACTGGCAGGCGTGATACCATGGTGATCGATCAGGTGGGCGATGCGCAGGGTCAGCACACGGGTTTTGCCGCTGCCCGCCCCTGCGCGCACCAGTACCGGCCCTAAGGGTGCAACCACGGCTGCCCGCTGTTCGGCATTGAGTGAGGCAAGATAGTTCATACGGGCGATGATACCACAGAGCAGATTGCCCTTTGCAGATTGCGGATGGTAGATTGCAGATTGCAGCATGTAGCGGCGAGCGGCGCTCGATGAAACCAAATATGTAATCTGCCTTCTACAAGCCAAAACAAAGGAGGAGTTTTGAGCGAGAAGGAGCATCTCAATCGGTTCGAGCA
>JAAUTF010000723.1 GCA_012031775.1 Candidatus Altimarinota bacterium
GTTACGTCGGGGTGATCGGCGGGATCCTTATCTTCTCGCTCCGGCAGCGGCGCGGCCAACCCATTGGCGCGGTGCCACGCGGTGACGGTGGGGAGGGAAGAACCAAGAACTAAGAACTGAGAACCATCCGTCATCACTGCAAGCTCCTCGTGCATCGTCTTCTGTTCTGCGGCTAGTGGTTCTCGGTTCTCGGTTTTCAGTTCTCGGTTCTCGGCGTGCTGCTCTTCTGAGTCCTGAATTCTGAATTCTGAATTCTCCCCCCCAACACATCCAGCCGTAGCAGGCGATGGCTATAATCCAGCGTCGGGCCGAGAAACTGACCGCCAGGGATGTCTTTAAAAGCTGCCGAGATACGGCGCACGGTCAACAGGTCGTCTTGGCGTACTGGCGCGGCGTAGGTCAGACGCGGCTGGGTGGCGCGGTAAGCGCGCAGCAGCAGCACAGCCTCGTAAAGATCGCCACCGCTCTGGGCGATCGCCAGCGCCGCCAGTTCGGGCGCGTAGAGCGAGCCCTCGCCCATCACACGGTCGACAAGGTAGGGCATATGGCGCTCAATGAGCTGAACCAACTCGTGGCTAAGGCCGCCGTTCAGCCGATGGTAGAGCTGCTCGGCCTCCTGGATGGCCTGCTCACCGCCGCGCGCTGCAACGTATGCCATATCAGTACCCTTCGATCACAGTGGTGCGCGGCAGACCCACAATGCGATCACCGTCGATTAACCACATGTCCCAGCCCAGCGGGTAGCGGATCGCATTCTTGCGCAAAGGCCAGAAGCCCTCGGGCAGACCGGCGATGCGTAGCGTGCTGCTGCCCTGAATGCCTGGCCCACGCAGAGTCAGGTTGAGACCGCTGCCCAGGCGACAGCCGATCAAGAGGCTGGCCGACTCGTCGGGGTAGGCGTAGCTACCCACCGGTGCGGCGTGCAGCGGGTCGAGATCGTGAACGGTCAGCTCTGGGTAGAACTGGTAGTGCGCGGCGTCGATCGGTGCTAAGCGCGCCCCGGTGCGGGCCAGCGCGTGTGCCAGCGCGCCATCCGGTGTGTAGAAGCTGGTTTCGAGATCGATCAGCGCTGCGCCGATCGCCTCAAAAGCGCGCAGCCCGCCCGTCGGCAGCCGTTGCTCGCAACCAGGGTGGCCGAGCGCCCACATCAAGGCCGTGAACACCGAATGCGCGTCGGCTTCGTCTTTGGTTAAGGTAGGAGCAATCATGTTTGGTTACAGGTTATAGGTCTCACAGCTCACGTACTACGGTTCAAAAAGTTTCTAGCTCGACGCGGGTGGCAGCGACGGCGCGTAGCAGTGCTTCGTCTTCAGCTTGCTGATTTGCCGCGTGCAGATGCACAAAATCTATAATGGCGTCGGTCTCGACCTGGCCACGCTGCGCGGCATCGAGCAAAGCGATCGCCAATGCCTGCTCCAGATCGCGGCCCAGGCAGGCGGCATAGCCTTCGCTGCCAGCGGCGCGTACATGGGCCTCGGCAAGCAGTACCTCGCCCAGGTAAAAGGTCGTGCCCTTCACTTGTTCTTCCATCGGCAGCATGGCCAGGCCGGTGCGGTTCACCAGCACCTCAATCGGCTCCAAAGCGGGAATAAGTTCTTCAACAAAAGCTTTGATCTCGGCTGGAGGCACACGCGCCAGCACGCTGAGGTGCTCGATTTTTATTTCAGACATAAGCTGCAATCCACACCGCCAAGGTCGCGGCAGTTGTATGTACCATCGTCAGTAGTCGTTTCACAGAGCTATTTTGCGGGCTCAGTGCGTTTGCGGCATTGCCGCAAACGCACTGAGCACTTTTTAGCCGCCGAGTTCCTGCAGATCCAGCTCTAGCAACTGTGCGATGTCGCGCAGCGAGTTGAAGTTCTGGTCGAGGCTCTCCAGACCAAGTTCCTCGGTCGGATCGACATACCACTGGCCGAAGGCCGTGACCAGCTCGGGGTCGTCTTTCACCTTAAGCAGTGCCTCGCGTACCGCCATTTTGAAGGAGTCGGGCAGCTCGCTGTTGACGGCAAAGGGTGTATTCGGGATCAAATCGGAGTAGCCGATCATCACGATATTGCCCTCGGGGCAGGCATCGTAGAGCGCCTTGATCTCCTCGGCTGTGCGCTGCTTACCTGTCAGCTCGTCCTCGAAGCCGCAGAACTCGATCTGGCCCTCACGCTGCAAGCGGTAGAGGTTGCCTTCGAAGGTGGCACCGGCCTGTGTCGTGTCTTCCACACCGAGAGCACCGCTGTCGGGTGGCTACCGGCGAAGGTAGATGTCATCTCCTCGTCGGGGTTGATGCCGGCCTTAATCAGGCCGGTCTTCGGCGCGAGGTGGCCGGAGGTGCTGGCTGGGTCGACAAAGGCGAATGTTTTGCCACGCAGATCTTCGACCGTCTCGATACCGGAGCCCTTTTTGGTGATATAGACGCTGTAGTAGCCGTTCGGTGCGTTCTCGTCGAAGACCTTATTCTCCTCGTTGGCCGGGTAGGTCGCCAGCGCAAGTGCCTCAGCGCCGGCCTCCTGCACCGCAAGCACATACGAGAAGGGGACCAACTTCCATGGCATCGACGCGATCGGCGCGCATGGCCTCGATCACGGCGCTGTAGCTGGTGCCGGTAGTCAGTTCCACCGGAATGCCCAACTCTTCGGAGAGCATGTCGGCGAAGGGCTGGGTTAGTGCAAGTGCAGCGTTTGCGTCGTCGCCGGCAAACAAGCCGATGCGGAAGGTCTCGGGCCAGCCTTCGCGGTCGTTTGCGGCGGCGGGAGCTTCTGTAGCGGCTGCGGCCGGTGCAGCTGTTGCGGCGGGAGCACTTGTTTCAGCGGCGGGCGCGTTGGCAGCCGGGCTAGCACCACAGGCGGCTAGCAAAAGGCCGATCACCGGCAGCGCGAGCAGCGCCGACAGCGTCTTCTTTGTGCGAAGCATGAGTTTCTCCTTCTCTTGTCCGCGATGAATAGCTATCTATCTATGTAAAACCCAACCCGGTTGGATGAGATGCCGTAACCGATAAACTGGCGACCTTTAGATCAAGCGTTTGCGCAGGGCGTCGCTGACGCGGTCGATGACTGTCACCATAACAATGATGAAAATCAAGGTGCCCATCAGCTCGCGGTATTGGAAGAGGCTAAGATATTTTTGCAAAATGAAGCCAACACCGCCAGCGCCGACGAGGCCGAGAATGGTGGCCGAGCGCACGTTGTGCTCGAAGAGCAACAGCGAATAGGTGGCCATCAGCGGCATAGCCTGCGGTAGCACGCCGAAGCGGAAGGCCTGCGCGCCATTTGCGCCAGTCGCACGTA
>JAAUTF010000724.1 GCA_012031775.1 Candidatus Altimarinota bacterium
TCGATATACGCCGAGCGATCTCGCGCTCGATCGCGAGATTGCCGGGCAGGCGGGTCGAGGGGTTCGCGCCGCCCTCGCGCTCGCTGCGCCGCAGCGCTGCCTCGACACGGGCGAGCAGCTCAGCTTCGACAAAAGGCTTCGTCACATAATCGTCGGCACCGAGGTGCAGGCCGCGTACCTTCTCTTCAGGCGAGTTCAGCGCCGAGAGCAAGATAATTGGCGTGAGCGCGGTTGGCGTCTGGGCGCGCAAGCCACCAAGCACAGTAAAGCCGTCCATATCCGGCAGCATCAGATCGAGCACAATCAAATCGAAGTACTGGTGTCGCACCATACGAAAGGCTTCTGCGCCGCTTTCGGCCATGCTGGTAGTGTAGCCGCCCTGTTGAAACTGCAACGCGACCAACTCACGTAGATCGGGCTCATCATCGACGATTAAGATATGGGGCGCACGAATCTGCCCGGCCCGGCCCTGTGCGATCAGTTGTGCTATCAGCGGGAGCGCCGAATGCGGCTCAAGCAGCACATCGGCGATTTGCGCCAGGCGCTCGTTCTGCGGCCCGGTTGTAAGCTGCGCACACAAAAGCGCTAGCGGGATCCGCTTGGTGTCCGGATCGGTTGCGATGGTCTGTACCGCCGACTGCATTGGGAGTGGCAACACCTCATCGGCGATAATCAGGTCGGGCACCACATGGCGCGCTGTATCGACGGCCGTAAAAGCATCCTGAATGGACAGCAGCGTGTAGCCGTGTTCCTGCAACAAGGCCCCGAGATCGCTAGCCTGTTGGCTACCGTGTGCGATCAATAGCACTGTGGCTGGCTCGTGTAGGGGCGGCGGCTGGGCATTACCAGCATCGGTTAGCGGCCCTAGTAGGCGCGGTGTCCAGCTCTGGCGCACGGGAGAGGCCAGCTGGGCGCGCAACAAAGCTGTTGGCAAGCGAATAGAGAGGGTATCACCATCCTGGCGTGCGTGCTCGATCAGTGCGTTGCAGACATACTCGAGGCGGGCGACATTACGCTGAACAGCCGCCAGCAGTGCCATAGCCTGAGCATCGTCGGAGCTACGGCACCGCCGTTTGAGCAGCCCGGTCGTGCCGTTTAGCGCCGTCAATGGCGAGATGAGCGCGTGTATAAAATGATCGAGGTCGGTGTGAGTCTCATCCATCGTGCCATACCATTACAAGGTTTCCGTCGCACGGCGTCAGCTCGCAGGCCGTCGCGACGCAAGAACCCGTTCTAGAACGCTGATCAGCCGATCGGAAGGCACCGGTTTTTCCAAATACGCAACGGCACCGAGCGTATCCAACAATGCTTGTGCGCGGAGGCCTAGTTCATTGGCCGACAAGATAATCGTTGGGATGCCTGCTGTAGCTGCGTTGGCCTGAGCCCGTCGCAAAACTTCATACCCATCCATGCCAGGCATACGCAGGTCGAGCAAGATAACATCAGGGCACTCTTGTTCGAGCAGGCTCAGCGCAGTCGGGCCATCGGCGGCGGCCACGACCGTGAACTGATGGCGCTGAAGGAGGCGAACCAGGACAGGGCGCACATCGGCGTCATCGTCGACGACGAGCACTGTGCCACGGGTAGCCGCCGCGCTCGGCGGCTCAGGTGCTAGCAGCGGCAGGGTAAAGTAGAAGCTGCTGCCATTGCCAGGCAGGCTGTGCAAGCCGATTGTACCGCCGTGTTCTTCGACGATCGCCTTACAAATGGCCAGGCCGAGCCCGCTGCCGCTGACTTCACGCGTGGCGGGGTTGTCGAGCTGCTGGAACTTCTGAAAGAGCCGCGGCTGATCGTCGAGGTCGATACCGCGCCCCCAATCGCGAACGACAAAGCGCACCATGGAGCCATCGAGCTGAATGTTAAGCTGGACACGCTGGCCGACGTGCGAGAACTTGATCGCATTGGCGAGCAGATTCACCAACACCTGCACGGTACGATCGCGGTCGGCGTACACTGCCGGAAGCGCATAGTGTTCCAGCACTTCGACCACGATCGAGCGGGTTGCGGCGAGCGCAGCGACTTCGGCGGCAGCGACGCGGCACAATTCGGTCGGCGAAACGCGCTCACGATTGAGCTGCATACGGCCCTGTTCGATCTTCGAGATATCGAGAATGTCGTTAATCAAGCGGATCAGGCGCTCGGTATTGGTAAGCGAGATCGCCAGAAGTTCGCGCGCCTGGGGCAAAGTCTCGGCCCGGCTCAACATCTGGCCATCGCTCGTTTTGCCGAGCACAAGCTGCAATGCGCCGCGGATACTCGTCAGCGGCGTGCGCAGCTCGTGCGAGACAATCGAGATAAAGTCATTTTTCATGCGTTCGACTTCGCGTTCGCGCGTAATATCGCGAAAGACGAGAATACGACCGAGATAGCGTTCGTGATCGTCCATCACCGGGGCCGAGTAGCATTGGAGCAGGCGTTGCTCGGGCCGGATGGTCATAAACTCTTCGACAGCGCGCTCATACGGCGACGCAAGCAGCTCGGCGAGCCACTGATTGAAACGCGAGGCATCGACAAAGATCAGCTGCATAAGTCCGCTGAGGCGCGTGTTATCGCGCCCGAGTACATCGCGCTCGGCGAGGCCAAAAAAGAAACGTGCGCGCCGATTAAAGATCATCGTGCGCCGCCGCTCGTCGAGCATAAGAATGGCATCATTGGTCGCGTCGACAACAGCACGTGTGCGCTCCTGATCGGCGCGTGTCCAGGCGAAGAGGCGAGCATTTTCGATCGCCGCTGCCATCTGATTGCCGAGCAGACTCAGCGCCGTAAGATGCTCGATGTCGATCGCACTCTGCGTGCTAAGCACCTGCAAAACACCGGTGCTCCAGCCACCGGCCTGTAGCGGCACTGCGGCGATACGTTGAGCGCCGCCGTTGGCGAGCGGATCGTCGTAGAGCTGCGCGCGCCCGCCAATTTCGACGGCGCGGGCGATACGCAGCAGCCGATCAAGCTGCGGTGCTGCCCAAAATGGCGTCACACCAACCTCGCGATAAACCACAGCGGCGAGATCGAGGCGCTCGTTCAAATCGCCGTGCAGAAAGAAGGCGGCCCCTTGAAAGCCAAGCGTTTCGACCAGTTGCCGTAACAGCGCCTGCAATAAACGATCAAATTGGCCGTTATAGAGCAAGCCAACATCGCCGAGCACCACGGTGGCGCTCAGCATAGCGAGCGTTGTGGCTGTATCGGTGGCCCGTTCCGTTTCGTGACCGAGGGCATCAAGGCGCAGGCCGACATCGGCGAAGAAGGCGGGCAGCGCAGCGAGCCAGGCCTGCGA
>JAAUTF010000725.1 GCA_012031775.1 Candidatus Altimarinota bacterium
ATAGCAGGGTGTGCGCTGCTCGATGCCGCAGGCGGCGGGCGGCGGGCGCAGCATGCTGTCGCCCTTACGGTGGGAGTGGGGCGGCCTTTTTGGTATAATACGCTATACGCTACTTCCTGCTGGAGATACCTATGCACACCGTAGTGCTCGCTGATGGTGCTCGTATTGCTTACCACGATCGGGGTGAGGGCCTACCACTGCTCCTGCTACACGGCTTTACCGGAACCGCGCGCGGCCATCTTGGCGCGTTGATCGATGATCTCAGTCGCGACTACCGCGTGATCGCGCCCGATTTACGTGGCTATGGTGCCAGCCAGCCGCCGCAGCGCACCTTTCCGGTGGATTTTTACCAGCGCGACGCCGCTGACATGGCAGCATTGCTCGATACACTCGCGCCCGGGCCGGTTGCGGTGCTCGGCTTCAGCGACGGTGCCGAGACAGCCCTGCTCATCGCGGCGAACAGGCCTGATCTAGTTTGTGGTGTGGTGGCCTGGGGTGTGGCCGGCATTATCGCGCAGGCGATGGTCGATTCGGTATACGGCTGGCTACCAGTAGAGAGCTGGGGTGCAGAACGGGCAGAGTGGCGGCAGGAGATCGTCGCCTGGCACGGTGAAGCGCAGCTCAAGCCGATGATCGAAGGATGGGTCTACGCGGCGGGCGCTATCGCGGCGGCGGGTGGCAATGTATGCCTGGCGCAGGCTGCACAGATCCGCTGCCCGGTGCTGCTGATCAACGGCGCGGGCGAAGTTGGTAACCCGCCCGAAGATGTCAGACGGCTGGCAGCGCGTATTGCCAACAGTCGCCTGGAGTTTGTCGCCGCGAGTGGGCACCCTGTTCACGACCATCAGCCAGCACATTTTATCGCGCTAGTACGCGACTTTCTTCACCCAATCGGATAAAGCAACCCAAACGAAGTTGTAGTAAGGCGGTGGTGCGAGCACATGGCATTGCCGCGTGCTCGCACCACCGCTTTATGGAGAAGCTGAGCTATGTCATTTCAAGCGTACCTCGACAATATCGAGGAGAAGACGGGAGTAACGCCGCGACAGTTTATCGATCTGGCTGCGCAGAAGGGCTTCGCCGGGCCATCGGTGAAGGCCGCTGAAGTCATCGAGTGGCTCAAGGCCGATTACAGCTTGGGGCGCGGCCATGCGATGGCAATCGTGCATATTATTAAGCACGGAGCCAAGATCGATGCAAAGCATGTGGGCTCGACGGGAACACATCGCGACGAAGCCGACATCCTGTGGCTCGACGGCAAGGCAAGCAGGCCGGAATGAGCCTGTGGCATCTCAGGCTGTTGAGCGAGACCTTCTGTTTATGACGCTGCTGACGCCTGACCGTTGACGCCTGATTGCTGTACAAAGAAATCGCGCAGGTGCTGATTGACATCGTCTGGGAATTCGTGCTGCACCCAATGCGATGAGTTCGGGATATAGCGGATCGTGAGATCCGGCACATACTTCTCGGTGCCATACGTCAACTCGCGGCCAAGAAAGCGGTCTTGCTCGCCCCAGATCAGCAGTGTCGGCGCTGTGACCTTGCCATCACCCGGGCCAACGATGCTCTCGGGGCCACCGGCGGCGGCGGCGCGATACCAGTTGAGCGCGGCGGTTAAGGCACCGGGGCGACGCAGCGCTTCTTTATAGGCGTGCAGGTCTTCGTCGCTAAAAGCAGCCTTGTTGAGCGCGTGGCCGCGAAAAACCTCATCGATCAGCGCGAAGTCGTTGGCGCTGATCGCGGCTTCGGGGAGCGCAGGCAGATTGAAGAAACCCATATACCAGCTGCGCCGCAGCTGTTTCGGGTTGCGTCGCAGGTTACGCAAGAAGAGCTTAGGGTGTGGGCAGTTCAGCACGGCCAGGCGCTCGACACGGTGGGCATAATTCATGCCCAGATACCAGCTAATTGCACCGCCCCAATCGTGGCCAACAACATGCGCTGTGGAGAAACCCAGCCGGTCGATAAGCTGCACCATATCGTTCGCCAGCACATCGGTGTCGTAGCCCCAATCGGGCTTATCCGTCTCGTTGTAGCCGCGCTGATCGGGCGCAACCACCGTAAAATGCGCTGCTAGCGCCGGAATCTGATGCCGCCAGCTATACCAAAACTCGGGAAAACCGTGCAACATCAGCAGCAGCGGGCCATCGCCAGCTGTAACATAATGCATCCGAATGCCGTTGACCAGAATATAGCCGTGTTTCTGCTCGGTCGTGTTTGTTATGCTCATAGCGCCCTCCTCTTGCCAGAAGTGTACCATATCGGCGTTCTGGCGAACAATGAATTTTAGGAGGTATAGTAATCCTAACGTGTTTGTCAAAAGATCGTGTGGTTGCTGGCGGCTACGCCGCCAGCAACCACACATCTCATTTACAAATCATTTAGGACTGCTATATATGTTCGTGGCGATGTAGATAGCTTTGCCATCTACATCGCCACAAACAATATCATATGCACTCACTCGTTGCATTAATGCTCGGGGCAATGCTCGGCGCGACGCTGCGTTACTATGCGGGAATGTGGGCGACGGTGGTGCTCGGCAGCACTTTCCCCTATGGTACGCTGCTGGTAAATGGAGCGGGGAGCTTCGTATTAGGGCTGTTTTACGGCTATCTGGCGCTGCGCCCGGAGTTGCATCCGGCATGGCGCATGCTGATCGCAGTGGGCTTTTGCGGCAGCCTGACGACCTTTTCAACCTACAGCTTCGAAACGCTCGCGTTAATCGAGCGCGGCCAGCTGCTCAGCGCTGCGCTCTATGCTCTTGGTAGTATGGCTCTCGGCCTGCTGATGGTGTGGTTGGGCGTACTTGTGGGGCGTGCCGTAGCGTAAAACGTTCGGCCTCTTTCCGCACTGATCTGTGCTCTAGGCTCAGAACATCCGCAGCAGCCAGAACGTCGCCATACCGACGGCGATTGTGAGCAGGACGTTACCGGTACGCCAGGCTACCAGCGCACCAACAAGGCCTGCAAGCAGCTGTGGGCCAACAACCATCCGCGAAGGGTCGCTCGCAATCAAGAGCGGCGGGACGACCAGCGCCGTGAAGACGGCCACGGGCACAAAGCTAAGCCAGCGGCTGAGCCACGGCGGCAGCTCGCCGCGCAAAGCGAGCAGCGGTAAGGTGCGCGTCGCCAGTGTTACCAGCGCCATGCCGATAATTGTTAGCCAGATTATCATGATGACTCCCGCTTCTGTTGAACGGCAAAGAACATAGCGCGCGCAGAGGCCATACGTCTTAACCGCAGCAGGCACGGTCGTTCTGATTAGCCACGCA
>JAAUTF010000726.1 GCA_012031775.1 Candidatus Altimarinota bacterium
GGTCTCCGCGGCTTCGCGAAGGCGTCGGCGTCGGCGGGCGGCACGACGATACCGGTGACAGCGTGCTGGGTAACATAGCTGGTGCCGGTGCCAAGTTCGGTGCAGATCGTGGGCAGCCCGGCGGCCTGCGCTTCGATCTGTACGATGCCGAAGCCCTCGGCGCGCAGGTGCGAGGGTAACACAAAAACATCGCTGGCCGCATAGATCAACGGCAGTTCGACATCGTCGACTTCGCCGAGGAAGTACACCTGTGTGCTCAGGCCAAGTGCATCGCGCTGCGCTCGCAGACGCGCCTCTTCTGGCCCGATGCCCACCAGTAAGAGCTGCGCAGGCCGTCGACAACGCGCTAGCGCTTCGAGCAGAACATGGAGCCCTTTGTAATAGCGCAGGCGACCGACGAAGAGTAGCAGTGTGGTATCGACATCGTTGTTATACCGGTTGCGTAGTTCAGCCACCCGACTGCTATCAAGAGTAGCGAAGCGCTCGACAGCGACGCTGAGCGGGGCCACGCGGCATTTTGCAGCGAAACGCCGCAGGACAGGCGAGCTGCGAATGTAGTCAGGGCTGTAGGAAATGATACGTGCAGCGCGGCGCAGCGTCAGTTCTTGCAGCGGGCGGTAAGCAAGCAGTAAGCTCTGCTGGCGGACGATGTCGCTATGGTAGGAGACGACGAGCGGCGGCGCACCAGGTACCACAAGCGCAGCCAGATCGCCGGGCGGGAATGGGAAGTGCAGATGGACGAGCTCAACATCCTTTAACGCGCTGGCGTGACGCAGCATAGCCGGGCTGAGCGGTGTAGAAGCAGCGTGAAAACGACGTGCAGCCTTGATGATCGTCAGATTACCCTGTTCGCTGCGCTGCTCCTGATTCGTCGTATTCGTCACCAGGACGGTGACGCGATGACCGCGTGCGGCCTGGCCCTCGGCGAGCGCCCGCAAATGGTTCTCGATCCCGCCGAGTATAGGAAAATAGTCTTTGTAGATATGTACAATATGCATCGTTGCTCCGCAGCAGAATGGGCTGTGCTTATTATACCAGTGTCGTTTCGTGCTAAAATAAGGGAGATTTGCTCCACGAAGCGCGCCATCGGCGCGCTTCGTGGAGCGTAGAGTTTGAGCGCAACGCGCATCAGAAAGGAAAAGTGATCGTTGGACGCGGTTCTTGTGCTTGAGGATGGGCGGGTGTTTGCCGGGCACTCGTTCGGCGCTCCCGGCGAGCGCACCGGCGAAGTTGTCTTTCAGACGGGGATGACAGGCTATCAGGAAGTGCTCTCCGATCCGTCGTACGCTGGCCAACTGGTGACGATGACAGCACCGCACATCGGCAACACCGGGGTCAACGACTTCGATCCGGAGTCGGCGCGTCCGCAGGTGGCCGGTTTTATCGTACGTGCCTATAGCGAAGATTATAGCTCGTGGCGCGCGCGTGGCAGCCTGAGCCATCTACTGCGCGAGCATGGTATCGTGGCCATCAGCGATGTCGATACACGTGCGCTGACACGGCATATTCGCACCGCAGGCGCGATGCGCGGCATTATCTCGACCAACGGCGAAAGTGTGGAGACACTGATCGAGCGTGCGCGCGCGGCCCCGCAGATGGAAGGCCAGGACTTGACGCGCACGGTTACATGCGCGGAGCCATATCGTTGGACAGAGGGTAGCGGCCCGTTTCGCCCCGCCGCCGAGCACTGGCTAGCACCGCCGGATGCGCCGGGGACTGATCTGGCGCTGCATGTTGTGGCCTACGATTTTGGTTTGAAGCGTACGATTCTGCGCCGTCTTGTTGATCACGGCTGCGCGGTGACGGTGGTGCCAGCCACGACCCCAGCGAGCGAGGTACTGGCGCTAAAACCGCAGGGTGTTTTCTACTCGAACGGCCCCGGCGACCCGGCAGCGGCGACGTACGCAGTCGACACGTTGCGCCATCTGCTGGGCCGCGTGCCGATTTTCGGCATCTGTCTGGGCCATCAGTTGATGGGCCTGGCGCTTGGTGGCGCGACCTATAAGCTGCCGTTCGGCCATCGACGGAGCGAACCACCCGGTGCGCCATCTGGCGGAGCGGGCGCGTGAGATCACCTCGCAAAACCACGGGTTTTCCGTCGACCCCGACAGTTTACCAGGCGATGTCGAGGTGACACACATCAACCTGAACGATCAGACGGTTGAAGGGCTGCGCCACAAAAACCTGGCCGCATTTAGCGTGCAGTACCACCCCGAGGCCGGGCCTGGCCCGCACGATGCGACCTACCTGTTTGATGAGTTCGTCGATTTGATGAAGCGGTAGGGCGATGGCGGATTGCAGATTGTCGATTGCAGATTGTGAATTTAGGAAGCGTGAAACGTGAAGCGTGCAATGTGAAACATGAACTACCGGCTTCGTGCCCTTCGTGGCAGCCCTGCCCGGTGTGAAGGTGACGATGTCCACGTATTACGCTTTACGGATGAGCGGCGTATGGGGCAGGCAACAAATTCCGCATCCCTGAGTGTATGAAGCATACATATACTCTATGACAGATCGTGCTGACAACAAGCAGTTTGTGCGACGGCTGGCGCATTTGCGCAGTGTGCTAGCGGAGGATACTGCCGAGGCTGGCATCAGGGGCTGAAGTTTGCTTGAGGAAGTGCTCGAAAGTGCAGCGCAACAGGCGGGCTATCGCGGAGATCGTGGCAGTATCGGACGCTACGTGAGTTTTTTGCGCGGGCACAATCATTTCGATAGCGATCTGCTGACGCAGGCTGAAGGCTATGCGCAGGTGCGCAACTGCATCGCGCATACCTATGGCTTGCAGACGAGCGCGGCGCTCGCCGGAGAGATCCTCGACTTTTTACAGCAGTTGATCGGCGCTGAGCTACAGAGTGCGGCGCAGTTGATGAACAGCCGCATCTTTGCGATCGCTGAAACGGCTCTGCTGCGCGAGGCGCGCGACCTGATGTTGCGTGAGAAGATCGGGCGGCTGCCGGTTATGCGCAATGGGCGCATTGTGGTGACGCTGCTCACTAGTCGCGATATCGTCGCCGCTGAGGCTCAGGCCGAGAGTAAGAGCGGGCGGCTCGACGGTATCACGGTGGCCGAGGCGCTGCCAAAAGACGCGCGCAAACGCATTGGCTTTATCGACTCGCTGGCTTCTGCCGACGAGGTGATCGCACGGCTGCGGAAACCCGGTATCGAAGCGCTGATCGTCACCGAGGATGGTAGCTCCGACAAGCGCCGATCGGGATTATTACGCATGCTGATGCGTTGCTGCGCGTGTAGAGTTTAGGAT
>JAAUTF010000727.1 GCA_012031775.1 Candidatus Altimarinota bacterium
ACTGTTCAGTACAACGCGGACGAATAGGATAGTTACGCTCTTCGATCCAGTTATATAGGGCACGCCCGGCCGTTTGCATCAACTCATCAGACACGTGTGAGCCGCAATCCTCCTTGGCGATCTCGAACTTGCGCATCCAGTTATCAATTAGCCCGCTTTCGTAGGTTTCTAAATCGTTCCGGAGTAAGAGCATTTCTCGTACCCATCGAGAGCGCTGCTGTGAAGCCCTGTAATAGTCGCTGAGGGCCATTTTGACACGATTGGGGCTGGTCACTATAAGCCGTAACTGCTCGATAAAGAGCCGCTCTGACTTTTCGAAATCCACTTCTGCCAGGTCCACAGGGTGAGGAAAGTCGATGGGTAGATTATCGTGATGGAAAAGTTCCTGCACCTCGTTAATCTTGTCGAGCAAGTCCCGATAGGATATGGTTTTCAAGGAGTTGTGATAAAGATGCTCATCGACAACCTTCCCCCACCATCCTTCGAGCCGTTCGGCAAGAGGTTCCAAAAACTGTGGCCGGGTTGTTATCCTCAACTCGCCACGTATATAAACACGTACGTCAATGATGTCGGGCGAGTTGTCGATTATTCTGATGCAGTTGAGAAGAGAGCGTTGTTGGGCTTCAGTAAGGGCCAGGAATGCTTGGTAGGCTCGCTGATTCTCCCTGCTTCGTGACGTATCAGTTACCTCTCGCAAGCCGGTAAGGGCCACCTCCACGTCACGACCACCCATTTCGCGTGGCCTGAGCTTACTGGCTATTGAACCATTAGGTACCCGGCCAGTGGTAACAAGTGTTAACGTAACTCGATCAGCCTGAATTTCACCATTCGCAAGAGCGGTACTCCATATACGTAAGGTCTTCCAGAGATCGGTACTTGCATCAGTAAGTGACGCTGGCACAATGTGATGTTTAGTTTGGATCAATTCAGATGCAGTCCCTTTGTCCTCCAAGGCAATATCGTCGAGGCGCTCAATCGACAACTCTGCCTCTGGCTCGTCTTTTCCTATTTTCAGAAGGAGCCAGAGAGCGAATTTGTCTGGTACGAGAACCAAGTACGGATGGATTCGCAGAGAAGTTCTCGGACATTGTACCACCATGCGAACTTATGTGCTATATTTCTTCGAAATGTCATTGGCTTTTCATTCTGTACTATAGCATTGATACAAGCGTTGTGAAGCTGTTCCTGTTTGGAACTTTCGTCCTCATGCCACACCATGTGAGTTGCTGTACTCAAGGGAACGTCCAAAGTCCAAAGATCCCCTGTCATTCCTCAAACCCGCCAATCTGACCTATGCTAGCTTCAATTTGGTGCTTGGAGGCCAGCCACTCTGCGGTATCGGGTAGTTCGCTGGAGCGCGAAGAGACGTCGGCTGTTCCAGTGAGGGCAATGCGCCCGGTGGTCAGCAGGAAGCCGAGCAGCGCCCATTCGCCGAGCATGCGGGATGCCGGGCTATGCCGACCTTGCTGCTTGACGGAGGCCAGTACCTCGCGGAGTTCAGTAAAGCGCGGGTCGTCGGCTGGGATACTTGCATAGTAGCGATCAGAGAGATCGGCTTGCGGCATGCGACACCTCAATGGCTCAGATTTGCGCCATTCGGGCACCCGAGCAGCGATGTCAGCGCCGGGACAGGGTGCCAGTAAGTGCCCGAATAGCTCATTGTAATGCAGTAAAAATCGAGTTCAACAGGTTCCGTCAATGACCCAAACTTGGGTCATTATGCCTGCAAGCGGTATTTCGCCAGCCGCTCAATGCCGTCTGCAACCCGGGTGACGGGATCGGGCAGCAGCGTCACTGGAGTAAGCGGTGCGAGCATCGCGCTGATCGCCGATACCATCACCTGACCCCCGCCGCCGAAGAGCAGCACCTCGCCCTGGGCCAGCGTTCGCTCCCAGCGCGGCAGTACTTTCGCCAGGATCGCCTGGGCGGTGTCGGTGGTTGCCGTCTGAAGCTCAGGGCTCACATCACACGGCTCTCCAGCCACATAGATCGTCGTTTCGCCCTGCCGCAGCAGCGCCAGTACTTCGGCGGCATCAAGATGGCGAAGGCTTGGAAAGCGACGCTGAATACGCGTGCGTGCCGTCTCAGCTGCATTCTGCACACCTAACCGCACCCCGCCCTCTGTGCCGGGTATCAGGTCGAGCCCTTTCCGTCCGGTGAAATCCGTCGTGCCGCCGCCGATGTCCAGCGCATAGCGCTGACGGAGCAGCGCCCCATTCATCTGGATCTTGCCGTCGGGCGAGAACAGCAGCGTCGCGATCGCGCCGATTGGCTGCGGGATGAACGACGTCTTCACGATCGTGATGGTGTATTCGACCTGGCCCCAGCGCACCACATGCGGCAGCGACGGGCTACCCTTCTCCATCCTACCCGTCAGCCGCTGCCGTAGGGTCTCCTTCACCCCAGCGTTGCTATCATCCTCGACCGGCAGGCCGCCGGCGAAAGCGACATAGGCCTGGGTCTGACCTGCCGGCAGACTGGCGATGATCGCGTAGAGGTGGAGCAGCAGGTAGGCTGCCGAGTGAACACGAAGCTCTGCGCTGCCGATGAGCGCGACATCGCTGACACCGGCGCGCTGGGCGTCGCGGCCAATCAGGTACGGGACGTTCGCCTCAATGCCGGCCGGGCCACTGACATAGACGAACGGCTGGACGGGGGTGTCGCTGGTGAACTCATACCCCGTCCGTGTGCTGAAGAGCCGCACCAGGGAAGGTTCGATCTCCCAGGCGCCGCCTTGACGGCGGTATTTGGTGTTGACGTTGCCGATATCGGCGGCGATCAGCGTCAGCGGGCTGCTCATGGTCACAGTCCTTTCTCTACGTTGTTGTGGGCGCTGGACACAGCGTCCACACGCTCAACACGGCTTTCCTTTATGTCATCGCTGGTGAAGATGATCGCCCTGAGCCAATCTGCCGCCGATAGTCCTCCGCAGAGACGCGCAGGATCTCGCCAGCGAAGGCGCGCTGGGACATCCGTGACAGGATGCGCTGGTCGAGTTGTTCGGGCGCACGGTTGCTGGTGATGACCGTCGGCAGCTCCAGGTTGTAGCGGTGGTTGACGATCTGGTAGAGCTTCTCACGCGCCCAGGCGGTGGCGCTCTCGGTGCCGAGGTCGTCGAGGATGAGCAGCGGCACGGTGCGCACCAGCTCGAAGCGCTCGTCGTAGGCCACCTCACTGGAGGGGCCGAAGGTCGAGCGCAGGTGGTCGAGCAGGTCGGGCACGACCGCGAAGAGCACCCGCTCGTTGCGGTCGAGGGCCTGGT
>JAAUTF010000728.1 GCA_012031775.1 Candidatus Altimarinota bacterium
GCTTATTCTCCCCAGTAACCGGATCGCTCCCCTGTCCAGCGAAGTTCGTATTCATCGAACGCTGGCATCAAGCACCACAATATAGCGCCGTGGTGCAATCTCAGCGACTGTGCTCGCCTGCACTGGGCGGAACGCGGCATCGCCAAATAGCGGTGGCGCACCCGGAATAGGGGTTCGTGTCGCGAAGGGGTTCGCAGTCGGCGTATTGGTCGGCGTTGCATTCGGGTCGATGGTCGGCGTGTTGGTCGGCGTACGCGTATTGGTCGGTGTGCGCGTCGCCGTCGCGTTTGGATCAGTGGTCGCCGTCGCCGTCGCATTCGGGTCAACGGTCGATGTCGGCGTGGCAGTTGCGTTGGGATCGGTCGTGGGCGTGGCGGTCGCATTCGGGTCGACGGTCGGGGTACCCGCGCTGCGAATGATCGGCAGGAAAACTCGCGTCTGATCCTGCGCAAAGCCTACTGCCAACGACAGGCCGTAGAGCAGCGCGAGAACCGTGAGCAAAATGATGCCCGGTGAGCGTTTCGATTTCATACATACCTCTTCTGGCGTACCGATAATGGAAGGGTCGAAAAACCGGCCAGATCGCATTCTGGATGCGCAGGCAGATCACGGACGGTTTGCAAAGATAGTGCTAGAGCAAGAATTGTTCCTAGTGTAGCGGCAGGGGGTTATAGCACGCCAGGGGATTTGATAACAATTTATTAACTACTTCAGACCGGATAGTATATTGTGAAAGCGGTTGTGGCGCTGACGATTATGCCGTCAGCGCCACAACCACTTCAGCCCCTTAGCGGTCGATCTGGCAGACATCAGCCGTTAAGCTTAACTTGAGCGAGAGATCGATCGTACTGTTGGTATCAGTAATTTCCACCAGATCAGGCCGCAGAGGATTTCGCTAAAGAGCGCAGCAGAACGCCAAAGAGCAATAATGAATACGACTGTCCTTCGTAGTTAACAATCTTGTCAGGCGAGCCTCAGGAGTGTTGGGCAAGCAAGGCGTCTACCTGCGCGCGATCGGGAATGCCATCCGTGGCGCGGTGCCCGATAGCGAGCGCGGCGGTAGCAGCGGCAAAGGTGGCAGCAACCAGAGGGTCGGCGCATTCGGCGTAGCGCACCAGCATCGCAGCGGCGAAGACATCGCCAGCTCCGTTTGGGTCGCGCTCGATGGCTGGCAGCGCCGCTATGGCATAAGGGATACCAGCGACAAAGAGCGTTGCGCCGTGCGCGCCTGCGGTCAGCACCACGAGCGGGCAGTGGGCTGCATAATAGGCGATCAAATCGTCGGCACCAGCAACGTCCTCGCTGCTCAGCACCAACATGTCGATACGTCGCAGCAGCGCAGGTGCAGGCAACCAGCGGCGCAATTCCATCGGCGCGGGCAGAGGGGGGCGCACGCTGCGCAGCCAGCCCTGTGGCGTAACACAGATCAGCGCATCGGGAAACGCGAAGATCAGCTCTTCGGCGCACTCGCCCAGCACTGGCCCCAGATGCACCAGCGGTGCCGCGCGCCAGGCGAGCGTAGGTACGCCAGATCAAGCGGTGCCGCCATAGCGTGAACCAGCTGTTGGCGCTGGCCATCGTGGTAGCTGTGGCTAAAGGTTGCGGTCGCCGCCGACGGAGCGAGCGCCAGTGCTATCTCCGCTGGCACCTGCACCTCGTTCGGCAGCGCCGCGCTGAGAATCGCGGCTCGTCGGGCAAGGCGCTGCGCCGTCGTCGCGGCATAGAGCGCCGTACCACCGCCTGACACCTGCCCGTCCGGCAATAGGTCACGTGTTAGATGGCCAAGCACTAAATAATCGATTACAGTCGTCATTTTACGTTGTAGCGCAATGCGACGGAGGGGGCAGCGTGCTGCGGCCTACGCGCATATCCATCAAAACCCTACCTCAACGATCGTGCGCGCAGTGCGATCCTGAAAGAAACCAACACCGTCTTGGATCAACCCGACATAGAAGCCCATACGCGTTTCGCGCTGCAGCAGCGTTACCTCACCGACCACCTCGACTTCCTCGCCCGGCAGCAGCCAGTCTTCCACAAAAGGCACCTTCCACTGCTCGGGCGGGCGGCTCGACAGCGCCCAGCGAAATGGGTAGCGCTTTGGCCCACCGCCACTGTTGGCATCCCAGTCGAGGCCGATGCGCCAGAAGCCGCCGGCCTGCGCGGTATACTGGCCGTCCTCAATCGACGAAAAGACTTCGTCCGTCGTGTAGCGGTGGCCACTCGGCGGGCCATAGGTGCGAATAGGCACGTCGCCCGTGTTGCGAATACGCATCGTCACCGTCAGCGTCTCACCGAGCATCACCTTTTCCGGCGCGATCGAGGCATAGACAATACGCGCCTCGGGCTGGCCGACATCCGCCAATTGAAGCGTGCCCTCGCGCAGCACCAGATTGCCATACGCGTCTTCAGCGCGCACCGTATAGGTGTAGATACCGTTCGCGAGCAAAGAGCCGTTCGGCCGCTTGCCATTCCACACGTGGCTCTGCTCGAACGGCCCCTCTTCTGCGCGCGTCACTACGGGAATGCGCTCGCCATTCGGTGCCAGAATATCGATATCAACCGTCGCGCTGACCGGCAGCCGATAGGTGAACTCGGCGACATCATCGATCGCGTCGGCGTTGGGCGAGATAGTTTGCGGCGAAACCAGCAGATTAGCCACATCCGGCAACGGTACATCGCTACCGACAATATCTAACGCCAGGTCGCGGCGCTGGTTAGTGCCATCCTCGGCGGTAGCCTCGATCACGAGCGTGTAGCTGCCAGATGCAAGCAAGCGGCGCTGCAATACTCCATCAGATGTAGGAACAGTTCCATCGAACCGCAGCGTGTAGGCATCATCGGTGGCGACACGTGGCTCCTGTGAACGCAGTACGTAGCGTGTATCGTTGCTGTCCAACAAGTAGATATCTACAGTTGCCGTCTGGCCGATCTCATAACTGATCGTTAATGGTTCACCGCTCGCAGTCGGTTCAAAGCGCGTACTGCTGCTAACAACATCACCGAGCAGCGGGCGTGCAGCACAGCCACTGAGCACTACACCGAGCAACAGACAGCCTAACGTAAATGTTACACGTCGGAGCAAACCCATAGAATATTGAAACTGATGTATCATGAAACTAGCACTCTTTGTAACCATATAGCAATCCTAAACAGGTTGTGGTCAGAAGTGGGTCGTCGTGCGCGGCTACGCCGCGCACGACGACCCACGCTTCTCCACAAACCATTTAGGATTACTATGTACATCTAAATAGGTTGCAGT
>JAAUTF010000729.1 GCA_012031775.1 Candidatus Altimarinota bacterium
GTGAGCGGCAGCGCTAGCTGCTCGGGCTGGCCGCGCTGGGGCGTGGAGCACCACGAAAGGGAAATGCACCATGGTGCGGCGATACACAGCCAGCGGCACATCAGTAGCAACTGCGCGCAGGTCGTCGCCATAGATCGGCAGGCCAGCGTATTTGTAGGCCACGCAGCCAAAAACCGGTTGCTCGCTAGGTTGAAAGCAGAGTTTGTCGGCGTTGCGCAGTGTCGCCTGGCTTAGTGGGACGATATCGAGGTTGCGCGGGCTGATCCGTTTACAGGCCGCTACGGCAGCGCGCAGACGATCGCTATCTTCTGCGGTCGCTCGCTCGCAAAGACAACAAGCATATCGATGTCGCTCAGCGCGGTTGCCGCACCGTCGGCACAGCTGCCGGTGAGCGCATAGCTGGCGATACGCTGCGGGAAAAGCAATTCGAGCACGGCGATAAAGCCGCCGACAATTGTATCGATCTGCGCGTCGCCGCTGCTGTGGAGAAGGGCAGGAGCATTGCTCATGGTTGTCCGTATGCTATAATCGGCGAAGCTTTTAGGTGGAGAAGTCGGGATTCAGGATTCATCTGAGAGTTCATAATGCTAAACTGGCCCCGCATCGCTCCATTTCTTGCCCTTGCCTGGCTGCTCACCGCATGTACGCCGACGGCTCCGCTCGCTGCCGTTCCCACTGCTGCTCTGCCTTCGGCCACTCCTGCGCCTAGCCCGACGTTGATCGCTACCGCAACACCACGACCGCCCACAGCTACGTCGCTACCACAGGCAACGTTAGTGCCGAGTGCTACGCCGCCGCTGGCAAGCGCCACGCCAGAACAGGCCGAGCCATTGCGGGTTGGCGTGCAGGTCGGCCATTGGAAGATCGAGGAGATGCCGGACGAGCAGCAGCGCTTGCGTAAGGCTTCGGGCGCGTATTGGCGCGGCTACGACGAATGGGAGTTGAACATTCTAATCGCCGAGCGCGTGCAGCAGCAGATCGAGGCAGCGGGCGTCGTCGTCGATTTGCTACCAGCCACCGTGCCGCCTGGCTATCGCGCCGACGCATTTGTCTCGGTTCACGCCGATGGCGTAACCGGCGATGCGGCAGCGGTGCGGCGCGGCTGGAAGCTAGCGGCACCTTTTCGCGCCTCGCAAGCCTCGACGGCACTGGCCGAAGCGGTCAGCGTCACCTACCCAGCGGCCACCGGACTGCCTGCCGACACACGCGGTGCCTCCTTCGATATGCGCGCCTACTACGCCTTTTCCAGCTACCGCTACGTCTACGCTATCGCGCCGGAAACACCAGCGATTATTGTCGAGACCGGTTTTATGACACATCCGCTCGACCGTGCATTGCTCTTCGACGAGACTGAGCGTGTGGCGCGCGGCATCAGCGCGGGGGTGTTGGAGTTTCTCGCCAGCTACGATCGCGCCGACGCAGCTGCCCGCCAGCCACGTTATACCACCATGCTGCGCAGCGCAGACGGGGGAGCGCTGCGCACCCACGCCGATGCAAATTCCGGTAGTGAAGCGATGTTAGAGCCGGGCCAGCGCCTGGTGCCGTTAAGCGAACTGCGCGACTGGTACCTGGTGACAAGCTACGGAATATGGGATATTGGCTGGGTGTTGAAGAGCGATGTAGTGATGACCGACGAGCCGCTGACGCCGCCGTAACTCTGTGGGGTTGAGCATGCTCGACTATTACAGAGTCACGGCGGCGCGATCAAAAAATGATCTGGTCGGCGTTGACCTGGCCGAGGCCGGCCCAGGGTGAGCGAATGCTCTTGAGGCGCTGACCGAGGCGCAGGGCGAACACCAGGGCAAGAGCGGCCAGCAGCAGCACTGCCGCAGTTTGATAGACGATGGTGTAGCCGAGTGCGACGTTGCCGCTGCTATGCTGAACGAGATCGCGCGCTAGCCCGCCGCCAATTACACCGAAGCCCTGGGCGAGCGCCTGCACAACCCCCCAGAGGCCAAGGAAGAGCCCGGCGTGATGGCCATCGACAAGCGCCATGATCAGCGCCAGGCTGCCGACGATAAACAGGCCACGCCCCATACCGATCAGCCAGATGCCGACATAAAACTGTGGCAGCAGTGCCTGATCGGTGGCCAGGCTAATGCTGAGAAAGCCAAGCGCGCCAGCCACTATACCGAGGCCGATCAGCAGCAGCGGCGAGCGGCCGCGCCAGAGCAACATCCCTGCGCCGCCGATCGCGAGCAGCATCGCCACGCCCCAGAATGCAGTTAATCGTGTGGTGGCCGTTACGCTCATCGCCAGCACCTGGCCGCCGTAGGGTTCGAGCAACACATCGTGTGTGCCAAATGCCAGCGTAGCAAGAAAGAGCACCACGAAAAGGTTGCGCAGCACCGGCTGGCCGATCAGCTTGCGGATTGAGCCACCAAGCGTCTCGCGCACGACGATCGCCTCAGGGTTAAAATCGAGCACCTCACCATTGGCCTTTAGCCGTTCCTGGCCAAGCATAGAAGCAAAAGTGAGCGCTACAAAAGCCATGGCTGAGCCTTGCATCACCTGGATAAGCCGCATATGGCTATAATCGATCAGCAGTTGGCCCACGATGATCGAACTGACGATCGTACCCAAGACCAACATCGTCCAGAGGATGGCTAGCACACGGCCACGCTCGCGCGGCGGCGTAATATCGCTTACCAACGCGAGGTAGATCGTCTCGACGATATTGACGCCGATGCCGTAGGCGAGGAAAATCAGCGCACAGAGCAGAAAAGCCATCCAGAAGGGCAGAACGCCGTTGCCACCGAGCAAGATCAGTGAGAAGGGCGCGGTGGCCAGGCCGCCATAGGTAAGCATCGCGCCAAGCACCAGGTAGGGCGTGCGCCACTTGCCCTGGGCGCGCGACTGGTCGGAGTGAAAACCGATGACGGCGCGCGCGGGCGAGACAAAAAAGTGCAGAGCCAGCAAGAGCCCTACCGCGACCGCCGGGATGTTCAGTTCGTCGATCAGCACGCGGTTGAGGGTGCCGGTGAGCGGGGCCAGCGACAGGCCCATACCGAACTGAAACAGGCCCAGCCGCAGCACATTCATCCAGTGCGTCAGCTCAGGGCGCTCCTCGAGCCAGCTCTGCGCCTGGCCGATCACCTTCATTCTTCCGATTGCCATAGCCGTGCTCCGCTACCGGTGCAATTGCAGATTGCAGATTGCCTGCCGCATTGTACAAGTATGTGCCTATTATAGCATACGGTGGCTTGCATATGTATTATATGCAAACCAGCCTTGGCGTAAGGAAGAGCCACACGCG
>JAAUTF010000730.1 GCA_012031775.1 Candidatus Altimarinota bacterium
AACGATATCGAGCTGAACCTGGTGGAGCGCGGCACGGTGACGTACAGCTTCGGCGGCGAAGAGCATTGTATTTAAGCGCTGGCGATGTTTGTGTCTTCGTGGGCAGCGCCGCCCACATCGGCTAAGTTGCGACGATGGGCCGCTGATGTATTGGCTCACACTACCGCTGGCGCTGTTTTTGAGTTGGCGGCTGCCAGAGCCGCTGAGCGCACCGATTCTACGCGGCACTGCGCTACAGCGCAGTGGGCAGCACGATGCAATACTGGATCAGCTGCTCTTTCGGCGTTGGCATAACGATCTTGGCAGTGGCTCGATAGCGCACCAGGCGTTAGTCTGCCTGGAGCTAACAGCCTTTCTGCAGCGCTTTGCGCTAACGATCGAGCGGGATAGCCCCATTCAAGCGACGCAGGCCCAGCCTGGCAGCCACGCCGACAAGATGGCGCAATTTATCGTCGCGCACTACGCCGAACCGCTGAGCATCGCCGTGATCGCCGCCAGCGTTGGCCTGCACCCGCACTATGCTATGCAGCTCTTTCGCGATGCTTATGGGATGAGTTTGCTAGCCTACCTGACGCAGTACCGGGTGGCCCATGCTCAGCAGCTGCTCGCCACCAGCGACGAAAGCGTATTGACGGTCGGCCTGGCCGCCGGCTTTGGCTCGGCCAGTCGCTTTTACGGCGCGTTCAAAGCCGCCTGCGGTATGTCGCCCGCCGCCTATCGCGCATCGCTCAAAGCAGGGCCGCAGATCGTGCCTATCATCCCAGCGTGATCTGTGATCTGTGATGCGTCTGCACGGGTGTAGTCACGGGTTACGCATCCTGCGTCACGAGTGCGCGGGATAATCGACAGTTTCCGCACCCATAAAAAGGGCGATCAAGGCTATGCTGTTCTGCAAAGCGGTGCAGCCCTTGATCACGCTCCTTCCCAGGGAATCGGGCTGACATCATCGTGGCGCAGTGTGCGCTCGCCGATACGGTCGATGCGCATGATCAGGCGGCAAGCAGGGTCGGGGCAGGTAGCTCGGCTATCGGTTTCCATCCAGTCGGCGGGGTGGTTGCGGCGCTGCTTGGTCGGCAGCAAGGGGATGACGGCCTGCAACGCGTAGAGACAAAAGTCGGCCCCATCGGGCAAGGCGATCTTGCCACTGCGCATAAAGAAGCGATCGCCGACGTGCATGGCGCAGGTGCAATGGCCCTCGATCGCCTCGACGATGACCACGAGGTCGAACAGGGTGAATTCATCGTTTCGGTCTAGCATCATGTAAGATACACCAGCGCGCGTAGCGATTGCATCTATGCAGGCTACTACGCACATAATTGTCGTAACTGCGGCAGCACACGCTCGCCAAGAAGCTTAAGGCCCTGATGTTTGCTGAGGCCGTGGGGCGTGCCGAACTCAACGCGGTCGGCTCCGGCGGCGATCAGATCAGCCGCCTGTTGCACAACGTGCTCGGGTGTACCGGCGAACGCCACTAATTGCAATAGTTCGTCGGAGATATCGCGCGCGGCGCTTACGAAATCATAGGCAGCGGCCGCAGTCTGGATGCGCTGCAATTGCACGGGATCAACCGGCAGGGTCGGGTCGAAAGCCGCGATAACGGGCAGATAGAGCGCCGCCTCGCGCCGCGCCAATGCCCGAGCGGCAGCGCCATCTTCATCGACAACACATACTGCGCCGATCGCGAGACGCACCGGGCCTGTATAACGGGCGGCGGCGTTGCACGCCGTAGCGGTGGTGCCCGGTTCGTGGGCCAGCGCTGCGAGCTGCCTGCGCAGCGTTTGAACTACCGTCGGGTTAGCCGAGCCACCGAGCTTGATCTCGGCGATCTGATCGTAACAGGCGCGAATGGCGCGCTCACCCCAGGAGCCAAGCAAGAAAGGCAGATCGGGCCGCAGGATCGTCCAGCGCAAAGAGTCGCCGCCGACGAGCTGAAAGACCTCGCCGGAAAAAGGCTCGGTCGAGCGCATCAGCAAGCGGCGCACACAGATCAGTGCCTCGCGCAGCGCCGTTACCGGGCGTGCCGGTGCGATACCAAGATAGTCGAGCCAGGCACCACGCGCCAGGCCGAGGTAGGCGCGACCCTGCGAAGCCTCGTCGATCAGCGCGATATTGCCGGCGATATTGATCGGATGACAGGTAAACGGGTTCACCGCCGCCGGACCGATGGCCACACGCCGCGTGTGGCGTGCGATTTCCAACAGCGGCAACCAGGCCGGCTGATACAAAAGATCGTTGTAAACCGTGACACCATCAAAGCCGTAGCCCTCGATCATCGCCGCCAGCGGCCCGTATGCAGCCAACGCCAGATCCGTTTGGAGTGCTACACTGAACTGGGCTGCGCGCATAGCTTTCCCCTTAAATAAGCAAAGGTAGGGTTTGGTGGCGGCACTTGATGGCGACGCCATCAAGTGCCGCCACCAAACCACACCCCGCAGTCGACACCATGCTGAGAGTATATCACTTGTAGAAATAGCACAAGTATTCTATAATGAAGTGGTATACTGCACGTGGTAATCGCATTCCAGAGCCGTAAACCCTTACATTATGTCATTACCGCTGACGAACGAGATCATCAACGGGCTTGCCCCTGATGCCGCATCACTTGGCGCAGCACGCGGCCTGGCGACAGCGCGAAACTGGGTAAGCCTGGGGCGCAACGACGATGCGCTCTGGGGCGAATGCAAAGGCAGTGGCAAAGAGCCATACCGCACGCAGATCGACTTACGCGGCCTTGGCTACCGCTGCTCCTGCCCAAGCCGGAAATTTCCGTGCAAACACGGCCTGGCGCTGATGATGCTTGCCGTGCAGAGCGACGCGGTGCTTCCGAGCGAGCCACCGCTCTGGGTGAGCGAGTGGCTGGCGAGTCGCTCACATGCTGCTGAGCGCGCCGAGAGCAAAAAAGCTGCCCCGCCTGCCGCAAACCCGGCCACAAACGTGGGCGAAAAAGCCACGCGCAGCGCCATCGCGCGCGAGGCACGGGTTGCCGCCGGGCTCGACGATCTCGATCGCTGGCTGCACGACAGCGTGCGCAACGGGTTAGCAGCATTACAAGCTGAAGCACCAAGCGTCTTCGACACCTTTGCCGCACGCATGGTCGATGCACAGGCACCAGGCGTGGCGCGGCTCTTGCGTCTCGCAGGCGGTATTGCAACCTCAGGAGCGGGCTGGCAGGAACGCCTGTTTGGCCGCGCTGGCACGGCTGCATCTGCTGATACGCGCCTACCGGCAACTCGCGGCGCTGCCGCCCGAGCTGCAG
>JAAUTF010000731.1 GCA_012031775.1 Candidatus Altimarinota bacterium
GCCGCGTCCGGTGCCGGGAACTGCTCCGGCGGCAGCACCGGCGGTCGCGCCGGGCACCGGTGGTCGGCGGGAAGACGTCCGTGTCCTCAATGGCGTTCACCAGGTCGTCGCATTGGCCCAGTTGGATGCACAGCCCCACCGTCGCCATCGTCACCGCACCGGTCGCCAGCAGGAGCGCGACTTCGGCGGCGGTGAGCACGACGACGCCGCCAATGATGATCGGCACCACGTCGCCGCTGGGGTCGGTAGCGATTCATTCTTGAGGATAGGAGCGAATGTCGCGTAACCCAAACTCTCTTTGGAGAAACAGCTCAAGATGATTATATGGTATCTCCGGTTCACTCCGCGGTCGTGGTTCCATCGTGCCTACCCAATACAAGCCAAGCGTTAGATCTAGCCCGGGATTTCGAAATGTGCCACCCATAAAAGATCGAATGCTGGCGCAACACATTCCGTAACCTTCATACTCATATGCATCAGAAACATATTGAACAGCTAACCCATCGACCGTTTCTGCGGTTGGGAGCGGGCCTCGATATGCGAAGGAGTCACTACTTGTGCAATAAACTCCCCGAGTGTTAAACGAAACGGTGATTTTGCCGTTAGCTGAGATGAACGGATCGCCGTGAGGGCAATTATACTGTATTGCAAGTACCCCCTCGAACTCGCTAGGGATAATAAAATGCCAGCGAGTAGTCGGTGTTGTTTGGGCGTGATAACTTATCATGAAGACACCCAACAAGGAACAAAATAGTATCACAGCACCAAGCTTTCGGAAACGCTTGCCACTAGTGTGTGAAGAGTAGCTATCCATACATTAGAATTAGAGTTTGACAACCACGATGTATCATGATGACCGTACGAAAAAGCCGCGTTTACGTCAAAGTAGAACTGGCAAGATAACCGCCATCATTGAAAAACCACAGATTCTGCGCGGAGTGCAGCAAAGCGTACTGGATGAACTGCTTTGCTGCACTCAGCAATTAAGAGCAAATTACGTTTGAGTTAGTATTAATCCTGCGGAATAGGTATGGACATTGAGGTGAGCGGCACATCTGGATAGGCGAGGAGGAATGGATTGAGTGTGAGAGGTTCCTGAGCTGTTAAAATTCCACCTTGCTCGGACTCTACATATAATTCGTGCCACGGAAATCTACTCCGCTGCCCGTTTACTTGTAGTTGCCCGGTTAGTAAATCAAAGGTCAATTCATATTCGTATCGTAGGGAAGGGGCTGAAGGAAAAAGCGGATTTGTACCCTCAGGAGCGTCAACCTTTATAGATACATGGTAATGCATGGCGTATTCGTGTCAATACGGGCGGGTTCAGGCTGTGGGGCCTGATCGACATCGGTTGCAGGGATAGGCGGAAGCAGCGCGCCGAGGCCACTTCCAGCGAGATAATCAACTCTGGTTTGACCAGTACCAGTGTTTGCATCAAGAATCGTGGTACCTCCAGGTTGAACGTCGATAACAACTTCATGCCAAACGCGAGAATTAGGCGTTTGCGCATCGTACTCGCCTTTAGTGAAGTCTCGACCATCTCCGTGCCAATTACCAACTCCTCCCCAAGCCTTGAGGTAGACAAAGTCAAACTGTGCAGGCTTAATGAAGGCGGCAGCCCAGATTCGATACACACGCTCGCCCGTTGGATCACTGTAAAGTATGGGGTTGCCATACGCATACTGGAAGTGGTGCAGCGAATACGGCAGCGTGTCAAAGCCGGCAAAGGGATCGCGGCTGGCAAAGCGTCCCTCGCTGGCATTGTACCACGCGCGCGGAGATAGACGCTGCTGCCCGCCTGGAGTTCGCCGGTGAAGCCGAAGGGCGCAATCGCGCTGCCCTCGCTGCCGCCGTAGGGGTCGTACTGCGCGGTGGCCTCTGTGCTAATATGACGTGAGACAGATCCGAGCGTATGTTCTGTGTCTGAGGGCGAGCAAAGGAACCATCATGAAGAGCCACTCGACCACGACCGAAGCACCCACCGACACAGAAGTCCGCCCGGCCAAACGCGCTCCGCGCAGTGCCGCTGAACGCTTGCGGATTTTGGAGGAGTACGAGTCCTATCCTGCCGGATCGCCCGAACGCGGCGCGCTGCTCCGGCGCGAAGGGGTGTATACCTCGGCGATTGCCACATGGCGCAAACTGCGCCGAACCGGTGCCTTGTCCGCCCTCAGCACGCAACGGCCCGGCCCGAAAGCCGCTGTACCGGATCCCGTTCAGGCGGAACTCGCCGCCGCGCGGAACGCGACCATGTGCTGGCGGTCTTGCGGAGTGAGCGGTTTGTCGATCACACGCCACGCGAGGTCTATGCCACGCTGCTCGATGAAGGCGTTTATCTGTGTGCAAGGCGTTTATCTGTGTGCATGGATGGTCTACCAGGCATCGCCTCTTGCGCGCGGTGGGCGAACGCACCCGCCGCCGTGACATTCCGCGTCCCAACGCCTAGCGCAAGCCGGAATTGCTTGCACGACGGCCGAATCAGCGCTGGAGTTGGGACATCACCAAGCGCAAAGGGCCAGTGACCTGGACGTATTGCTCCCTGGACGTCATCATCGACGTGTTCAGCCGCTCTGTGGTGGGCTGGATGATCGCCCCCCGCGAGAGCGCCGCCCTGGCGGAAGCCTGCATTGCCGACTGTTGTGCCCGCGAAGGCATTCAGCCAGACCGGCTTACGGCGCACGCTGACCGGGGCAGTGCGATGACGTCGAACGATATGGCGGCCTTGTTGGTCGATCTCGGCGTCGCCAAGCGCCACAGTCGGCCGCATGTCGCCAACGACAACCCGTTCTCCGAAGCGCAGTTCAAAACGGTGACGTATCACCCGCGCACGCCGGATCGCTTCGGCTGCCTGGAAGATGCGCGAGCCTGGGCCTAGCCGCTGTTTCGCTGGTACAACCACGACGATCACCATACCGGGCTGGCCTTGCTGACTCCAGCAGCCGTTGCAGCAGGGCACCATCGATCGTGTGTGGGTCAAACGAGTGATTGGGTTCCATTCAGGCGACTCCGTAGGGGCGCGGCCAGGGCACGCGGCTACGTCTGGGCGGCAGGGGTCGCGCGCCGACGATCTGTGGAAAGCTCGTCGGGCCGAACGAGACGTTGACCGCCACGTCGAGCAGGAGTCGCGCCTCACTGAACTGGAAGCTGAGGGTGACGCAGTAGGGCGTCTCGACATACAAGACCTGCGCCTGGTAGCGCTCCTCGTCCTGCCAGGCTCCGGCGGCGGCAATCGGCCGCAGCTCCCCAAACGCCAGC
>JAAUTF010000732.1 GCA_012031775.1 Candidatus Altimarinota bacterium
AAATCGACCCACACTCGAGCAGGTCGCCGCGCGGCTCAACTGGCCGCTGATCCGCGTCAACCTCGGACAGCCACATCAGCCGCATCGACCTGGTCGGCAAGGACGCCATCGTCATCAAGGACGGGCTGCAGGTGACGGAGTTCCGCGAGGGCCTGCTGCCCTGGGCGCTGCAGCGCCCGGTCGGGCTGGTGTTCGACCCTGGTCTAGCCAGAGCTGAGGAGTGGGCGATTGTGGGGCGGGTACGCGCCCATCCGGCCCTGGGACAGTTGCCGCTCATGCTTGTTGAAGGGGATGGTATCTCGCCTGCGGCTCCCGCCGTGGGGGTGGCCCGCAAGCCAATGCGTGAGCAGGACTTGGTGCGCACGCTGCCGCTGCTCAAGCCGCAGGCCGGAAACGCGCCGGTGCTTGTGGTTGACGACGATCTGGCGGCTCGCGAATTATTCGTGCGGGTTGTGCGGGCGACCTTTCCCGACCGCGATATTCTTATCGCAGCCGACGGCCAGGCGGCCCTTGCGCTGATTGCCCACCACGTGCCTGCCCTAGTTATCCTCGACCTCTCCATGCCCGAGGTTGATGGCTTCGCCGTGCTTGCCGCGCTGCGAACGACGCCGGCTACAGCCCATGTGCCCGTGCTTGTGCTCAGTGGTGCTGTGCTCACCGACGCCGAGCTGCGGCAACTCAACCATCTGCGGGTGACGTTCCAGAGCAAAAATATTTTAGACGACGACGAGCTTGCGGCCAGCATGCGGCAGCTGCTGGTAGGCGTCGATCGGCCAGCCCAGCAGACGAGCGCCCTGGTGCGACGCGCTGTAGCCTACCTTCAGAATCACTACGCCCGCCTGCTAACGCGCGATGAGGTCGCGGCCGCCATTGGCGTCCACAAAGACTACCTCAGCCGCATCTTTCAGCAGGAGCTTGGGATCTCCCCATGGGAGTACCTGCTGCGCTACCGGGTGAAACAGGCCAGGCAGCTGCTGCGCAGCACGGCTGCGCCGATCACCGCGATTGCGTCTCAGGTCGGCTTCGAGGACTCGGCCTACTTCAGCCGGGTGTTTCGCAAGCACACTGGCTGCTCCCCCCGTGACTATCGCGAGCAGCCTGAACCCGGCTCCGAGCAGCCGTGAACGCGGCCCCCGCTCAACCCTGGCCTGGCCGCATAGGTAAGTTTTCTCCAAATGCGCCTCAGCATACTTCAAGACGCTGCCCGCCACAGCGGTTAGACTGACCGCACACCACTTGTTCCCGCAGCATCAGCCAGAGCAACGCCTATGTCACCAGGCCGAAGTGTCGTATTGGTTGAGCATCACCGACCGACCAGCGAGCTGTACCAACGGGCGCTGCAACAGGAGTACCAGGTGTTTGTGTGCGCAAGCACCAGCGCTGCCGCCGAGGTACTTCTGCGCGAGCCGATCGCGGCTCTCGTGGTTGAGCCGTTGCTTGGTTACAGCAGCGCATGGGCCTTTGTCGAGGCGCTGCGCGAGGCACCACAAACGCGGGATTTACCGATTGTGGTCTGCAGCGAGCTCGACGAGCGCAGCCATGGCGCTGACCTAGGCGTGACGGCCTACCTGCTCAAGCCGGTGCTGCCGACAATGCTGCTCGACACACTGCGCCGCCTGCTCGCCCCCCCGCGGTAGGCGATCGTGTCTCCTGAACCCCGGATGGTTCGCAACCTAGTATCAAGGAGGATAGCCGTGACCCGATCATCCCTGACCCGCCGGCAGATGCTGCGGATGCTGAGCTTTGGCGCGGCCGGTGCCGCGCTTGCCGCCTGTGGCACCGCCAGCACCACCACGAGTCCAACTGCGGCCCCTGTGGGTACGAGCCCGACCGCCGCGCCCGCTGCGGCTGCCGCCACCGAGCTCACCTTTCTGGTCTTCGAGACGCCCAACCTGAACGCGGAGTACTGGGACACCAACATCAAGACGGTGACCGACCAGATCCCCGGCCTCACGATCAGGAAGATCGTTTCGCCCGATGTCGACCGGACGAAATATGCCAAGCAGCTGCTTGCCTCGGGCCAGCTCCCCGATATTATGTCGGCCGTCGCGCCACAGGAGCTGGTGTCGGCCAGCGCGCTACGCCCCTACGACCCGCAGTTCCTTGAGCAGCTCACCTCACCGATGTATGGCGCGATCGACGGCAAGCAGTACCAGTTGCCGATCGGTGGCCAGGCCATCCCGCTGGTGTTTTACAACAAGGCCATGTTCGAGCAGGCCGACATCACCGCCGAGCCGGAAACTTGGGCCGAGTTTACCGCCGTCGTCGACAAGCTCAAGGCCGCCGGCCTCACCCCGCTGCTCCATGGCGGCGGCAAGGATCCCTGGTCTTCATCGTTCACCTTGGTCAGCCTGATCAGCGCCGATGTGCTGGGACAAGATCCCGAGTGGGTGCAGAAGCGCAAGCAGGGCCAGGTGAGCTTTGCCGACCCGGCGTTCAAGGGCGCACTGACCAAGTTCAAGACGCTAGTGGACAGCGGTGCCTTCAACGAGGGTGGTTTGGGCATCGACTACGGCCAGCTTCAGGATGCCTTTCTGGCCGGCGAGGGCGCGATGTACCCGATGGGCACCTGGTTTATCGCGGCCGAGGCCACGGCCGACAAGGAGTTCGAGGTGGGGGTGTTCCCGATGCCCACCGAGAGCGGCGACGTCGTGGTGCCGGTTCACCCCGGCGGCGGCCTGGTGATCAGCGCAACCACCAAAAACCCCGAGTTGGCCCAGCAGTTCGCGCTGCTCTGGTCGACCGACCAGACCCTGCTTGACGTTGGCGTCAAGGCCGACGCGATCTTCCCCTCGGTAAAGGGCTACAGCGTGCCGGAGTGGGTGTCGCCGCTGTTCAAGGAAAGCTACGCCTTATACTCAACCCAGCCAACAGCGTTCGCCTTCGCCTGGGAGCAGGGCGATCAGGCCTCGATCCCCGGTATGGTCGACGAGTACCACAAGACCGCTCAGGCGCTGCTGCTCGGCGGCTGGACCGCCTGCATGTCCGAGGGTCGCGTCACCCAGTTCGGGCCGACCCCGGACGTCTATCGCCGTCCCGTCGACACGGTGACCGCGCGCGTGTTCTCCGACCCGCCGATGAAGGTCACCGTCCGCATGGGCCTTCATTTCGGCACGGCTCTGAAGGAGCATCGCGATTTCTTCGGCGACACGGTCAATGTCGCGGCGCGGATGGTCGCGCTCGCCAAGGGCCGGCAAATCCTGACCACCAGCGACCTGATGGCAATGCTGCCCGCGCCGCTGAACCAGCATGC
>JAAUTF010000733.1 GCA_012031775.1 Candidatus Altimarinota bacterium
TGTTGCAACGCCCGTACCTTACTTTTTTTGGCATCCTAATAATATTCCTCGTCTTCGCCCTCAGTCAGGCCAAAGAACTGCATCCATTCCTCAACTTCTTGTTTGCTGAGCGGGCGATCGTTGCGTTTTTCGCGGATGCCTGCCTTGGGCTCGTGCAGTTGTGCCAGGCGGCGCGCAAACACATCTGCGCCGACCACGGCGATGCCAGCTGTGCGGGCAGCACCCACCACTGCCCGATCCGAGCTTACCACCTGCCAGTCGTCGCGGCGTTTGATCGCGCGAATGCGGCGGATCAACTCGCTGTCGGCATCGCGTGGCGACTTAGCGAAGTGCGCTTCTACGCCGTAACCGTTCAAATTGTCGGGGTGCCCGTAGACACCGCCGTCGAAGATCACGATCACTTTGCGCCCGCGTCGCCGCGTGGCATAACGCCGCAGCAGCATCACCAATTGCGCCTCGTCGTCTGGGTCGGAGAGATCGATGCCAGGGATCTGACCGATTAAGTTGTGGCCGTCGATAAGCGTTGGCATATGCATAATTGTACCAGTATTTGCGCAACCACAGCGGTGCCGCTAGCGTCAGAGTGGCAGTACACCGTGATCTAACGGGAGAGGCATTACCATGGCTGAGCTGAAGACCGTAGCACCACCAGAGACGCCGCAAGGGGCCGATATGCGTATGACCGGGCTACCGGACGAGCCGTACTACCAGCGGCCCGATCAGGCGCGCCGCACCGGTTTCTTGCTGCTGGTGGTCGGATTAATCTGGCTTGTGTTTGAGCTGACGACGCGCGGATCGCTGTTGGGCGGCGGGCTTGGATTTGTCGAGCGCAGCGCTGCGGTTGCGCCACAAGAGTTCAGCGGGCAGTCGTTGATCGTCAACGTCGGGGCCGATGATGTGGAGTTAAGCCGCTGGGACGGCGATAGTATCCGCGTGGAAGCGACAAAATATGGTTACGGCTGGAACGGAGCTATCGCCGACCAGCAGCTAGAGGAGTTGAGCGTCGATATTACGCAGCGCGGCGACAGCGTGCAAGTCGAAGTGCTGCGCCCCAGTGGCTGGTCGATTTTTGGACGATCGCCGTATGTCGAGCTGCGCATCGCAGTACCCGCAGGCCTTGATCTCACTGTCAACACAATCAGCGGTGATTTGCGGGCCGAAGGCGTGCAGGGCGACGGCACACTGGCGACTGTGAGCGGGGAATTGATCGCAAACGGAGTCGCGGGCGATCTGCGATTGCGCAACACCAGCGGCGACATTCTGATCGACAACTATCGCGGCCTGCTCGACGCCGAGAGCGTTAGCGGAAATATTGTTGTCGACACGGCTGAGGCCGAGCGGGTGCGCCTGAGCACGGTGAGCGGTGATATCGCAGTCACAGCCATAGGCGGCGATCTGGAGCTGACTTCGATCTCGGGTGATATTGAACTCAACGAGATCAGGGACGCGCAGTTCAGACTCAACAGCACTAGCGGTGATGTCGAAGTGAGCGGGAGCTTGGCTGAAGCGGGCAGCAATCGTATCGAGAGCGTCTCCGGCGATATCGCCGTCACGTTGAGCGAGATCGACCATCTGCGGCTGGATATGACGACGCTGAGCGGCGAGTTAGATAGCGACCTGGAACTGCAGAACGAGACACAGGAACGACGGCAGCTCTCGGGCCAGCTTGGCGACGGCAGCATAACGCTCAGCGTAAGCACCACAAGCGGTGATGCGACGGTGAATTAATGGCCCTGTCATTGCCGCCCCCAACCTGCTATGGTAGAATAATTATACGAAAAACTATTATTTGCCGCTAGACGAGGTGAACGGTATGGAGAAGTCTACCTGGACGACAAAGGTAGGCCTGGCGCAGATGCTCAAGGGCGGTGTCATTATGGATGTTGTGACGCCCGAGCAGGCACGCATCGCCGAAGAGGCGGGCGCCGTGGCCGTGATGGCACTAGAGCGCGTACCTGCCGATATTCGAGCGCAGGGCGGTGTGGCGCGTATGAGCGACCCGGAAATGATCCTGGGCATCGTCGAGGCGGTGACCATTCCGGTGATGGCGAAAGCGCGCATCGGCCATTTTGTCGAGGCGCAGGTGCTTGAGTCGCTCGGCGTCGACTATATCGACGAGAGTGAAGTGCTAACTCCTGCCGACGAAGAGTTTCACATTAACAAGCATAACTACAGAGTGCCTTTTGTTTGCGGCTGCCGTAATTTAGGCGAGGCGCTGCGCCGCCTGGCCGAGGGTGCCGCGATGCTACGCACCAAGGGCGAAGCCGGTACAGGCAATGTCGTCGAGGCCGTGCGCCACGCACGTACCGTCTATGGCGAGATCCGCCGCTTGCAGAATCTGAGCGAGATGAGCTCTTTGCTGCGGCGAAAAATATACAGGCGCCCTACGAACTGGTAAAACAAGTCGCCGAGGCTGGTCGACTGCCAGTGGTGAACTTCGCGGCTGGCGGCATTGCAACACCCGCCGATGCCGCATTGATGATGCAGCTTGGCGTCGATGGTGTATTTGTGGGTAGCGGTATTTTTAAGAGCGGCGACCCGATGAAGCGTGCGCGGGCGATCGTGCAGGCGACAACGCATTATAACGACCCCGAGGTTATCGCTGAGGTCAGCAAGGGCCTGGGTGAGGCGATGGTCGGTATCAATATCAGCGATATCCCGCGCGAGCAGTTGATGGCCGGGCGCGGTTGGTAAGGCGTAGTGCGACACAGCAGCAAAGGTTGTGTCGCACTGCCACACATAGTATGACGGTTGGCGTTTTAGCGTTACAAGGGGATTTTCGCGAGCATCGCGAGATGCTGGAGCAGATCGGAGCTCCGGTGGTCGAGGTGCGTCTGCCGAAGCATCTAGCACAGGTCGAGCGCTTGATCATCCCTGGCGGCGAGAGCACGACGATTGGTCGCCTGCTCGCCATTTACGATTTGCTGGATCCGATCCGGCGGCGTGCCGGGCGCGACCTGGCGATCTGGGGAACATGCGCAGGAGCTATTTTGCTGGCGCGCACGGTGCTCGATGCCCGTGTGGCTGGCCAGGAGGTGCTGGGCGTGATGGACATCACGGTACGGCGCAACGCTTTTGGCCGTCAGCTCGATAGCTTTGAGGCGGCGCTCGACATGCCGGTGATCGGCGACGAAGCGCTCGACGCAGTATTTATTCGCGCTCCTAAGATCGAGGCGCTGGGCGAAGGGGTTGAAGCGCTAGCAACACTCGCAGACGGCTCGTATGCGGCAGCGCGGCAAGGTCGCT
>JAAUTF010000734.1 GCA_012031775.1 Candidatus Altimarinota bacterium
TTCCTGGGTTCCTCGGTTCTGGGTTCTCGGTTCTGGGTTCTCGGTTATCTGTGCTCTACTGAATCCTGACTCCTCCCAAAGGAGCTTCCCCATGCCAAGTTTCGACGCCTGGACTTGTCCGGCTCCACTGCGCGATTATCAAACCATTGTGATGGGGCACGGCGGCGGCGGTAAGCTCTCTGCCGAACTGGTGCAGCACTTGTTCCTGCCCGCTTTCCGCAACAGCGCGCTGGAGCAACTTGGCGATGCGGCACTGCTCCAGCTGGAAGGCGCGCGCCTGGCCTTCTCCACCGACGCCTACGTTGTGCGCCCGCTCTTCTTCCCCGGCGGCAACATCGGCGACCTGGCCGTCAATGGCACCGTTAATGATCTGGCGATGAGCGGTGCCACACCACTTTTCCTCAGCAGCGCCTTTATTCTTGAGGAAGGGCTGGCCCTCGACCAACTCGGCCTCATCGCCGCCACCATGGGCGCTGCAGCCCGACATGCTGGCGTCCAACTCGTCACCGGTGACACTAAAGTTGTCGATCGCGGTCACGGCGATGGCGTCTTTATCACCACCAGCGGCATCGGCCTCATCCCGCCACACGTGCAGATCGGCCCACACTTCGCTCGGCCTGGCGATGTTGTAATCGTCAGCGGCACCATCGGCGACCATGGTATCGCCATTCTCAGCGTACGCGAGGGCCTGGAGTTCGGTGCGCCGATCGAGTCCGATAGTGCCGCGCTCAACGGATTGGTCGCCGACCTACTTGTCGACCACGCGGCCGCCATTCATACCCTGCGCGACCCTACACGCGGCGGTGTTGCCTCAACGTTGAATGAAATTGCTGCCGCAGCTGGTGTCGGCATTCGTATCGAAGAGCGTGCGCTGCCCGTGAATGCTGCAGTGCGCGCCGCCTGCGAACTGCTTGGTATGGATCCGATCTACGTCGCTAACGAGGGCAAACTCGTGGCCATTGTTGCGCGTGAACACGCCGACGCCATGCTCACCCTGATGCGCAATCGTCCGCTCGGCAGCAAAGCAGCTATTATCGGCGAAGTAACCGCCGAACATCCCGGGGTCGTGGTTGCCCGCACCGGCATCGGCGGCAGCCGCATCGTCGACATGCAAATAGGCGAACAACTACCACGTATCTGCTAGCAAGGTGCCACGTAAACGTATATAAATGTCTCTGCAATCTACAATCCTGTCCTACGCCGTTTGACAAAGCCCCTGGCGTATGCTACTATACCGCGCGTTGGGTTAAGTCTGGGCTTGAGCCGAAGTGGCGGAACGGCAGACGCGCTACGTTCAGGGCGTAGTGAGGGCAACCTCGTGTGGGTTCAAATCCCACCTTCGGCACCACAATCCCATCTGGGACGATGGGGGATAGTTTAAGGGTAGAACACCGGATTCTGGCTCCGGTAGTTGGGGTTCGAATCCCTGTCCCCCAGCCATAAGAATTATTACCCGCCTGACAGTTGTCAGGCGGGTTTCTTATTGAAACAGGTTACACCAGTGGCCCGTGCGAGCCACCCGCGCAGCCTGTTGATCAGCCTCCGCAGGGTAGAAGGCTATGGATACCGTGGATCTGCTCTTGCTCTTCGTCGCCGCGATCGTTGCAGGCGGGCTGAATGCGGTGGCTGGCGGTGGCAGCTTTATCTCCTTTCCCGCATTGCTCTTTACTGGCATGCCGCCGATCGCTGCCAACGCCACCAATACATTGGCGCTCTGGCCAGGTAGCGCGGCGAGCGCCAGCGCCTATCGTCGTGAGCTTCAACAGCAGCGCAGCCAGATCGTGCTTTTCAGTGCCATCAGCTCGTCGGCGGGCTGGTCGGCGCACTCTTACTACTTCAAATGGAAGATGCCGCCTTCGACCGGCTGATCCCGTATCTTATGTTGCTCGCCACTGTTGTCTTCGCTGCTAGCCCCTTGATCACGCGCCTGTTGAGCAGCGCAAGCGGGCGTCAGCCCGGCCCCTGGCATCGCATCGGCGTGATCGCGCTCTACCTCGCCGTTGCCATCTATGGCGGCTTCTTCGGCGCAGGCCTGGGTATTCTCACACTTGCCGTGCTTGCGCTGCTCGGCCTCGATAATATTCACGAGATGAACGCGCTCAAGACGTTGCAAGCTACACTGATCAGCACGGTGGCCGTCGTGGCGTTTATCTTCGCCGGTATCATTGCTGGCCCCAGGGCCTGGTGATGAGCGTCGGCGCTGTGCTCGGCGGCTACGGCGGCGCGAAGGCCTGTGCGCTCGACCATGCGAGCCGGTCTATCAGACTCGGTTTTCGTCGAACACGGATGGCGCCAGCGTATTTTGCAGGCGCGGCCGCGCGGGGTCGTCGATGACGGCAGCGAGTGGCCGCCTTGCGGGCGTGACGAACTTGCCGTCGTCGGACACCGCGCTGCTTCTACGCACGTGTACGGCCGTGCACATGCGATCCGCTGAATCAATGCAGCGAATCAGAGGGACGCAAACGGCACGATAATTCACTGCGAGCAGCCCGGATTCGTGCATGCACGGCGCCGATGCTCGACCCCGTCGACTCCGCAATCTCGCGCAGGGTCTTGCCACCGAATGTATGGGCAATGAACGCCTCGCGCTTTTTGGCATCCCAATGTTGCAGGATATCCAGCATCGCGCGCTGCAGCATCAAGTCCTCGAGACCGCATCCGGGGTAGGCCGAGCCGTGGGTGGGCTCGTCGTGGGCGACGTATGCCGAATGTCGATGCGCAGCGCGGCGCGCGTTCCTGACGACATTGCGCAAAATGCCGATCAACCACGTCGACATCGACGAGCGCCCTTCGAAGCTGTGGAGGCGCGCGTGCGCGATGATGAAGGTCTGCTGGACGACGTCATCGAGTTCCTGGGCTTTGACACCGAGCCGGCGCGCCGCCGCGTACACGCGGGAGCGGTGTTGTCGATAAATTTCTTCGAACGGGTCGCGGTCGCGGGGGCGCACACATGCCTGTCGGCCGGGCGGGGTGAACTGTCCGATGATGCGCGAAAAACGTTGTTCTGTAGCCAGCCAGACCAGTCGACCCGGCCACCCTGTCAAAGCCGCCAGCGGGGCAGATGTTCACGTGGCGCGCGTGCATGTGCCGAGTGGGCGTCGGCATCGGGTAATCTGGGCCGAGTGAATCCCGATGATCCGGCCACGCGTGAGCGCGCCGTGTTCGAGGACATCCTCGGTCGCTCGGTCGCGGGCGGCAACGCGCTGCCGATCCCGTCTTCATCTTCTTCTGGCTGATCG
>JAAUTF010000049.1 GCA_012031775.1 Candidatus Altimarinota bacterium
CCGCCCTGCGCTTTGGCTTTTTCGACGCATGGGGTTGCATTTTCTCCATCAAAGCCCTTATCATTTATCGATAAGACCCTTTGGGTTGGAGGCAGAGCGTGAAGCAATTCCTTATTACCGTCGCCGGCGTCCTTGTCGGCCTCATCCTGTTTTTGTTCATTGTGCCGTTCGCGCTTGTCGCCGCCATCGGTGCAGCCCTTGTCGCAACCATTGCCGAGGGTCTGTCGCCGCATGGTACCGATAACCTGAGCGTGCCGATGCTCGCCGGGCTCAGCGCGTATGCCCTGGTAATGATCGTGAACTAACATGAGATTTCTGTAAGCCGCATGCCGGTCGTATGGCGGCTGGCGCTGTGAATCTGGTCGCTAAACTGCACTTGCCCGTGCTTGTTGAGAACTAAACGGCGACAGGACTGACGGCATATGGACGCCTTGGAGTCGAACACGTACAATCGTTAAGCTGTAGTATACCTGTGGCCAGAAGGCCGGGGAGGATGCGTGGAGAGCCTCCGCATTCCAATTCTTAAGATCGGTGATATCCTGATCGCATCTATCCAGGTGGCCCTGCACGACGCTTCGGCGGTGCAGTTTAAAGATGACCTGCTGCAAAAAATCCACGACACCCGTGCTCGCGGCGTGATTATCGATCTAACGGCGCTCGATGTCGTCGACAGTTTTATCGGCCGTCTTATCGCCGACATCGCTGCCATGGCTGGCCTGATGGGCACCCGCGTGGTGCTCACCGGGCTGCAACCCGCTGTGGCGATCACCCTTGTCGAACTTGGTCTGGAATTGCCGCGCGTGCTCACCGCCCTGAACCTCGAAAAGGGTTTGGCGATGATGCAGCGACTGACCGAGGAGAGCGGCAATGGTGCAGGCTAAGTCGGCGGTGATCCGCAGCGACCTTGACATCGTTATCGCCCGCACCATGGCGCGCGATACCGCCAAAGCGCTCGGATTCGGCGCGATCGACCAAGCCCGCATCGCGACGGCGGTGAGCGAGCTGGCGCGTAATATTTTTTGTATGCCGGAACCGGCCAGGTGACGGTGCGTGAGTTAGAGAAGAACGGGCGCAAGGGTATCGAAATCGTCTGTGAAGACCAGGGGCCGGGCATCGCCAATATCGATCTGGTGATGCAGGATGGCTACAGCACTTCGCGCGGCATGGGCATGGGCCTGCCCGGTGCCAAACGGCTGATGGACGAGTTCACCATTAAGTCGCAGGAGGGCGTCGGTACGACGGTAACATGTCGTAAGTGGCGAAATTAAGGCGAGAAGACAGGATCCAAATTTCAGCAGGCAGCTGGTTACGCTGCCGACGATCGTTGAGCCTATCGCTGTTGCGGTAGGCTTTTGTATAGCATGGTTTGTTCAACAGCGTTGTTGTAATGAGGCGTGGTTGGTTTGAGCGAAGCTCAGACAAGCCCACGCTTTTTTTGTATAATGGGCGAGCAGTTATCGAGCGGCTTGCCGTAAAGGAGCCAGCTATGTTTTCGCTCAGCGATCATTCGCACCGGCGCTATAACCCGATGACCGATCAGTGGGTGCTGGTCTCGCCGCATCGCACCAAACGCCCCTGGCAGGGCAAGTCGATCCGGTGGTAGCTGATACACGCCCGGCCTACGATCCGACGTGTTACCTTTGCCCTGGCAACGCGCGGGCGGGCGGGTGCGCAACCCGCAGTACACCACGACCTTTGTCTTCGATAACGATTTTGCGGCGCTTCTGCCTGATGTGCCGGAGGGCAGCGTTGCTGAGGGGCGTGGTGGGGCAGCACTGCTGCGCGCCGATGCTGCACGCGGCATCTGTCGTGTGGGCTGCTTCTCGCCGCGCCACGATCTTTCGGTGCCGCAGCTGAGCGTACCCGAGCTGCGCCTCGTCGTCGACTCTTGGGTCGAGCAGGTAACGGAGCTAAGCGCGCTCGCGACGGTGGCCTATGTGCAGATCTTCGAGAATCGTGGCGCGATGATGGGCGCGAGCAACCCGCATCCGCACTGTCAGATCTGGGGCGTGGGCTATGTGCCGAACGAACTGGTGCGTGAGCAGGATATGCAGACGCGCTACCTGGCCGAGACGGGGCGCACGCTGTTGAGCGACTATCTGGCGCTGGAGCTGGAGCACGACGAGCGTGTCGTCTGTGCAAACGAGCAATTTGTGGCGCTTGTGCCCTACTGGGCGCAGTGGCCCTTCGAGACGATGGTGATCAGCCGTCGTGCCTTACCTGCGCTGCCAGCACTTGAAGAGGCCGAGCGCGACGGCCTGGCTGATATTCTTAAGCAGCTGACGATGCGCTACGACGCGCTGTTCGATGCGCCTTTCCCCTACAGTATGGGGTTTCATCAGGCACCCGCCGATGGCGCTGAGCACCCCGAGTGGCATCTGCACGCCCATTATTACCCGCCGTTGCTGCGCTCGGCGACGATCCGCAAGTTCTTCGTCGGCTTCGAAATGCTCGGTGAGCCGCAGCGCGACATTACCCCCGAGCAGGCGGCACAGCGGCTGCGGGCTTTGTGAAGCAGCAGAACCAAAGAACAGGATGCACTGATGCTAGACGTCCCAACGCTTCGTGAGCGTTTTACGACGCACTACGGCGCAGAGCCGAAATTGATCGTGCGCGCGCCCGGGCGCGTGAATTTACTTGGTGAACACACCGACTATAACGATGGTTTTGTCTTCCCTGCCGCGATCGACCGCGCGACTTATGTGGCGGCGGGCAATCGCGACGATGCCCAGATCGTGGTGTACAGCGGCCAGTTTAAGGTGACGGATAGCTTTGGGCTGGCTGCGATCGAGCGCAGCGCCGCGCACCCGTGGAGCAATTATGTGCGCGGGGTGGTGCGCGGCTTGCTGGCGCGCGGCGATACATTGAAGGGGGCCAACCTGCTGATCGAGAGCGATGTGCCGCTCGGCAGCGGCCTGTCTTCGTCGGCTGCGCTGGAAGTGGCAACAGGCTACGCCTTCCAGTTGCTCAATGATATCGAGATAATGGGTGAGGAGTTGGCGCTGCTGGCCCAGGCGGCGGAAAATACCTTTGTCGGCGTGCAGTGCGGTATCATGGATCAGTTCATCTCGGCGCTGGGGCGCGAGGGCCACGCGTTGATGATCGATTGTCGCGATCTGAGCTACGAGGCGGTGCCCTTGCCCGCTGCAGCGCGGATTGTGATCTGCAACAGCGGTGTACATCATTCGCTCGGCGATTCGGGCTATAATCAGCGGCGCGCCGAGTGCAACGAGGCGGTGCGCATCTTGCGCGAGTTCAAGCCGACTGTCAAGGCCTTACGCGATGTTACGCTCGCCGACCTACAGGCGCACGGCGCTGCATTGCCGCCACTGATCCTGGCGCGGGCGCGCCACGTGGTGAGCGAGAACCAGCGCGTGCTCGACGGACTGACTGCACTACGCAGCGGCGATCTACAAGCGTTTGGCGCATTGATGACCGCCTCACACATTAGCCAGCGCGATGACTACGCGGTCAGTGTGCCGGAGATCGATTTGTTGGTGGACATCGCACTTGCGCAGCCCGGTTGTTATGGCTCACGCCTGACCGGCGGCGGCTTCGGCGGCAGCACTGTGAGCATGGTGGCCACTGAGTACGTCGAGGCCTTCACCGCTGCGCTCGCCCGCGAATACCAAGCGCGCGGTGAGCACGAGGCGACAATTCTCGTCTGCCGTGCGATCGAGGGTGTGAAGCGGGCCGGGCTTTCGTAAAGGTTGAAACGTTTGCTACCGTCTATATTATCCCGCCCTACCGGCCCGTTTGGCCATATCATGCTACCGCTTATTGCCGGGCTGACGCGTCGTGCGCTGTTGCGACGCGGTGTGATGATGCGCGAGGTGCGTGTCAACGATATTGGTCTAAACTATTATGTGCTGGCCGGGGCGACAAGTTCGGCGCAGGTGCCGGTGCTATTGTTGCACGGCATTGCCGACAGCGCGCTGACCTGGGCGCTGATGCTGCGCGCCCTCAGCGCGATCGGGCCAGTCTACGCTCTCGATCTGCCGGGGTTTGGTCTGAGCGGCCTGCCCGCTGGTCGGCGTTATATTACGTTGGCGGAGTATGTTGCCGTTGTCGAGGCCTTTATCCGTACCGTGATCGGCCCCGCGCCGCTGCTGGTCGGCAATTCGCTAGGCGGCTGGATGGCGCTGCAGCTAGCGCTGAAGATGCCGCAGCGCGCGCGCGGGGTGGTGGCGCTCGATCCAGGAGGCGCGATGCTGAACGGTCGCCCCTCGTGGGAGCCCTTTATCGAAACGGTCAGCGTGCGCGATTTGAACACGGTGCGCCGTATCTACCGCCAGATGTTCGGCTCGGTGCCGCTGCCGCTCTACTTCGGCCAGGAGAGCTTTCGAGCGCTGTTCCTGCGCGACCCGGTGACGCAGTTCGTCACCGCCGCTCTCGAAGACGATTTCTTTCAGCCGGGCGAGCTGCGCCATGTGCAAGTGCCGGTCGGCCTGGTTTGGGGCGAGCGCGACGCCTTTTTGCCTGCGGGCTCGTTCGAGTTCTTCCGCGACGAGTTGCCCGAGCCGGAGTTGCTCGTGTTGCCGCGCTGCGGCCATTTGCCGCAGCAAGAGCGCCCGCGTGCCGTGGCGCGCTTTGTGCGCGACTTTGCTGCCAAGCACCTGTAGAAGGAAGGAGTGCTGCATGGTTTTGGTGGTGCAGCATAGGCCCTCTTTCTAGAATGAGATGGAGTGTATGGGGAAGACGATGTCGCAGGAAAATAGTGTCGGAGAGCATCGGCTGGCCAATGGCCTGCTCGTGCTCACCAAAGAAGTTCATAGTGCGCCGGTGGCGACGTGCTGGATCTGGTATCGTGTGGGCAGCCGCAACGAGCCCAGCGGTTGCACCGGCATCAGCCACTGGGTCGAGCATATGTTGTTTAAGGGCACGCCGAACATGCCGCGCGGCAGCCTCGACCGCACGATCGCGCGCAACGGCGGTACATTTAACGGCTTCACCTGGATCGACTACACCGCTTATTACGAGACGCTGCCCGCCGACCGCATCGAGCTTGGCCTACAGATCGAGTCCGATCGTATGGTCAATGCGTTATTTGAGGACGAAGAGGTCGATAGCGAGCGCACGGTGATTATCGCCGAGCTAGAGGGCTACGCCAACTACCCGGAAACATGGGTCGATGAGGCGGTGAAGGCGACGGCGTTCACCGCGCATCCGTACCACCACCCGGTGATCGGGTACAAACATGATCTGCAGGCGATGGGCCGGGCGCAGCTCTACGACTATTACCAGACCTTCTACATGCCGAACAATGCGGTGCTGGTGCTAGTGGGCGATTTTGAGACGGACGCAATGCTGATGCAGGCCGAGCGTTATTTTGCGCCGCTGCCGGTGGGGCCGCCGCTGCCGCGTGTGCATGCTGAGGAGCCGGAGCCACAGGGGGAGCGGCGGGTGACGATTCGCCGCCATGGCGCGAACGAATTTTTGCAGATCGGCTACTTGGTGCCGGACTGCAAACACGCCGATTTTGCCGCGCTCGCGGTGCTCGACGCGGCGCTGAGCGGCGCGCGCTCGTTAACGTTTATGGGCGGCGGCGCGCAAACCAACCGCAGCGCCCGGCTCTACAAGGCGCTGGTGGAGACGGAGCTTGCCGGCAGCGCCTACAGCAGCTACATGCCGACGCGCGATCCTTTCTTGTTCGAGTTGGGCGCGACGGTGCTTGAGAGCCGAGCTACCGCCGAGGTCGAGGCGGCGCTGCTGCGCGAGATCGAGCGTGTTCAGCAAGATGGCATCGGCGACGATGAGCTGGCCAAGGTGCAGAAGCAGCTGCGCGCCCAGGTTGCTTACGGTGGCGAGAGCGTGACCAACCAGGCGATGCAGCTTGGTATGTGGGAAGTACTCGACAGCTACCGCCGCGTCGATACGCTGACCGCCGAACTTGCGGCTGTGAGCGCCGACGATGTGCGGCGCGTGGCCCAGCAGTACCTGACAGAGCGGCGGCGTGTGGTAGGCCATTTCATTCCAGAGGGCGCATAGGAGCCTGTAGAGGCACAGCATGTTATGCTCCTAGACGTCGTCCCTGTGCGCCACTATGGGCCTTGGCGGTTGAATATAATCGGAAAAGAGCGATGACACAGAACACAACAAGCCGATCCGATACTATTACCTCTGCTATGCGTGTAGTGCTGTCGAACGGGCTGGTCGCGCTGATCCAACGCAACCCGAGCACGCCCACCGTGAGCGTGCGCGGCGAGGTGCTGACGGGCGCAGTCCACGAGGCGGCGGAGCTGAACGGCGTGGCCGTTTTCACCGGGGCAGCGCTGATCCGTGGTACGGCGAGCCGTAGCTTCCAGCAGATCGTCGCCGAGACCGAGGAGCGCGGCTGTAGCGTGAACGCAGGCGGCGGGCTGCATAGCAGTGGCTTTGGCGGCAAAGCCCTGGCCGAAGATCTGCCGCTGGTGCTTGAAGTGCTTGCCGAGATGTTGATCAGCCCGACCTTCCCCGAGCACGAGGTCGAGAAGTTGCGCGGCCAGTTCTTGCTGAGCCTGCGCGAGAGCGAGCAGGAGCCGGGCACACAGGCCAGTCGTGCGGTGCGCCGCCTGCTGTACCCACCCGAGCACCCCTACAGTCGCCTCTCAAGTGGCACGCCCGAGACGGTTGCGGCTATCGCGCGCGCCGACCTGTTGGCCTTTCATCGCAGCTACGCGCCGCAGTTAACGCATATCGCCATTGTGGGCGATGTTGTGCCCGAGGCGGTGGTGGCCGAGCTGGAGCGTCGTTTTGGGGGCTGGCAAGCCCAGCAAGCGCTGCCGCCGCTCGATCTGCCGCCGGTTGTGCGCCCGAGCACTGTGCTGCGCGAAGACATCGCCATGCCGGGCAAGGTGCAGTCGGATGTGATCTGGGCGGTGCCGGGGCTACGGCGGAGCGATGCGGACTATTATGCGGCTATGGTCGGCAACATGATCCTGGGGCGTATCGGCATGGGCGGGCGGCTAGGCGAGAACATCCGTGAGGAGCAAGGGCTGGCCTACTACGCGTACAGCGGTGTCGAGGCTGACCTGGGCGCTGGCCCCTGGGCGGCGGCGGCGGGAGTGAACCCGGAGCATGTCGAGCAAGCTATCGCTGCGATCCTGCACGAGATCGAGCGCTTTTGCGCCGACGGCCCCACCGACGAAGAGTTGGCCGACGCGCGCGCTTACCTCACCGGCAGCCTGGTGCTGGGTTTGGAGACGAATGATGGCATCGCTGGCACCTTGCTGGCGATCGAGCGTTTTGGGCTTGGCCTCGACTATATCGCGCGTTACCCAGCGATTATCAACGGCGTCAGCCATGCAGATATTGTCGCCGCTGCGCGCACATACCTTTCGGTCGAGGGGTATGTTCTGGCGGTTGCGGGGCCGGCAGGAGGAACCCAATGATCATGTCAGGCACCCGCGCGGCGCGTATCGACGCCGTGCAGCTCATCGATATTCACGGCACCCGTTTTTACGACATGGCCTACACGCACGATGGCGAGCCGGGCCCGCGCCAGGCACGCGTTGGGACTGGAGGCCTGTTATGCGGAGCCGCAAGCAGGCGACGCGGTGACCATTTCGTACCTGATGAACGTTGTTACGGCAGTGGCTCGCCGAGCAAGTTAAGCAAGGCCAACTCGTCGAGCACGGTAATATTAAGGCTCTGCGCTTTGGCGAGTTTGCTGCCGGCGGCGGCCCCGGCGACGACGTAGCTCGTCTTCTTGCTGACACTATCGGTGACTTTACCGCCATGGGCCGCGATCAGTTGTGCGGCCTGCTCGCGGCCCAGCGTTGGCAGCGTGCCGGTGAGCACAAAAGTCTTACCGGCCAGCGCTGCGCTCTTGGGGGCAGCGCGCTCGCCCGCACTGGTATTCACACCGGCAGCGCGCAGCTTCTCCACAACGGCACGGTTGCTTGTATGGGCGAAGAAATCGACCACGCTGCTGGCCACCACCGGGCCAAGGCCGTCGATCGCCTCGATCCGCGCCTGATCGGCCTGAAGCAGCGCATCGATCGAGCCGAACTCGTCGGCGAGCGCCTGGGCTGCCACGCTGCCGACATAACGAATGCCAAGTGCAACAATCAAGCGCTCTAGCGGGCACTGCTTCGACTCTGCGATCGCGGCGAGCAAATTGGCGATGCGTTTGGGGCCGAAGCCTTCCATGGCTTCGAACTGCTCGGCGCGCAGCACGTAGATGTCGGCCACATCTTTGATCAGGCCGCTGGTGACGAAGAGCTCGGCCTGGCGCTCGCCGATACCGACGATGTCCATGGCGCTGCGGCTGACGAAATGCTCGACGCGGCGCACTAGTTGAGCGGGGCAGATACCGAAATTGGGGCAGCGCCAGGCGGCCTCGCCCTCGACGCGTTCGAGGGGTGTAGCGCAGGCTGGGCAGGTGGTGGGGAATACATAGGGCTGCTCGCTGCCATCGCGGCGGGCGAGCACCGGCCCCACCACGTAGGGGATCACATCGCCGGCGCGCTTCACCGTTACAACATCGCCGATGCAGATATCGCGCTGGGCGATATAGTCGGCGTTGTGCAGGCTGGCGTTGCGTACTGTCACGCCGCCGATAAGCACAGGTTCAAGCTCGGCATTGGGCGTGAGCACACCGGTGCGCCCAACGTTGACGACGATCTTGAGCAGTTTAGTTGTTGCCTCGCGGGCGGGGAACTTAAAAGCGATCGCCCAGCGCGGATCGCGGCCGACGACACCAAGTTCACGCTGCTGGGCGAAATCGTCGATCTTCACCACCACGCCATCGGCCTCGTACTCCAGGCTATCGCGGCGGCCCATCCATGCACGGCAGTAGGCCAGCACTTCGTCGAAATCCTCGAAGCGGCGGGCATCGCGATTGACAGGGAAGCCGAAAGCCTTGAGCGTTTGCAGCGTCTGCCACTGGCTGCTCAGGGTAATACCACTAAATGGCCCGACTGCATAGGCGAAGAAACGTAGCGGTCGGCTGGCGGTGAGCGCCGGATCTTTCTGGCGTAGCGAGCCGGCAGCCGAGTTGCGGGCATTGGCGAAGACCTTCTCGCCGCTGGCTGCGAGGCCCACGTTGAGGGCCTCGAAATCGGCGATGCGTATATACACCTCGCCGCGCACCTCGATGCTGAAGGGCAGGGCTGAGGGCTGTGCCGAGGTCGCACTACTGAATCCTGAATCCTGAATTCTGAGTTCTGCCGTAGGCATCCGCAGCCGCAAGGGCACCCCGCCCACCGTGCGCAAGTTTGCCGTCACGTCCTCGCCGATCTCGCCGTCGCCGCGGGTGCACCCTGTACAAGGCGCCCGTCGCGGTAGGTCAGCGCGATGGCGAGACCATCGATTTTGGGCTCAACCACAAAAGCGAGCGGGGTTGTGGGGCCAAGCAGCCGAAGTACGCGCTCGCGCCACGCCCGTAGATCGCCCTCGTCGAAGGCGTTGCCGAGCGAGAGCATGGGTTGTGGGTGGCGAACTTTGGCGAACTGGCCGCCGGGACTCGCACCGACCCGCTGCGTGGGCGAGTCAGCGCTGAGCAGCTGAGGAAACTGCGTCTCCAGGTTCCGCAGCTCGCGCATCAGCGCATCGTACTCGCCGTCGCTGATGCTCGGATCGTCGAGCACATGGTAGCGATAATTATGGTCGTGGATCTGGGCGCGTAATTGCTCGACGCGCCGTAGCGCCTCGGTCTCATCCATCGTCGCACTCCTCTGTGGCCGAGCAGATATAGCACAAGTGTACCACAGATCGTCCGACCCCTACGCAGTGCAGTCTCTTGCTGAGACCTTGTCCGAGTACTAAGCCGAAACAGGACTAGCGACGCCTAGCAGTTAGATGAATACTTTGTTATACTAAATATATCTCCTGTCCTCTCTCCTCCTTCACACAAAAGTCTCTGGTGAAAGCCAGGGGCTTTTGTGTGTTTAGCGCTCGGATAATGTTCGTTCGTGCAGTACGTCGTCGCCGCTATCGCGGGCCAGCGTGAGCGTCAGCACATGCTCGGGGCAGACGCCGATGCAGGCCTGGCAAAGGATGCATTCGCTCGCCGTGACACGTTGCCCGCGCTGGATATACTCGGTGATGCGGATGTCCATCGGGCAGACTTTTTCACACACGCCATGGGCGCAACATCGTGTGCTGTCGCCGCCGACTTTGAGTAAGGCGTGCGGCGCGCCGATCTTCAGCACTACCGCCACCGGGCAGAGGTATTTGCAAAAAGCGCGATTGTCTTTAAGCACCAGCGCCAGGCCGACGCCGAGCGCGTAGTAGAGCGCGTTGCCCCCAAGGAACCAGGCGATGGCCGGTGGCCAGTTCGCGCCCGGGCGGTAGCCATAGCCGTACCAGAGCAACGCGACGAGGCTGAGGGCCAGCATAAAATGCAGGTAGCGGAGCAACCCCCAGCGCGCGCTGAGCCGCCCCGGGCTGCGTTTGTGCGGCAGCTGATCGAGCAGCGCCGCCGTCCAGCAAGCCCAGCCGCACCACACGCGGCCAAAGAGGAACGGCCCGATCAGCTTGGCGATCAGGTAGTGAATGACGGCAGCCAGCCAGATACCAGCAAAGAGATCGAAAAAAAGACCTTCGATTTGAAACAGCGTGTAGACCGGGTCGCGCAGCAAGGCGGCCCCGAAGAGACTCGTGCCTAGCAGGATCAGTACCAGCCGCCGCCGCAATGGCTGGTCGAGCTTGGGCAGCGTGATATACAGGGTGATGCCGATGAGGCCTGAGGCGGCGCTATAGCCGTAGTAGAAGCCAAGCGGCACGTGGCCTGCCGCCAGCCAGATGATCAGCGCCTGGCCGAGCACCACCAGGGCGAGCACCACCAGCTCGATCTGCTTGGAGCGATCGACCACAAAGTGTTTTTTCATACTGGTCGTTTCGTCGTAATGTGGCAGCCTTGCTGCCACATTACGACGAAATGATAGTACCTACCACGCTGTCGCAGGCGAGAATACCGCCGCCTGCGTACGTCGTCTCATCAAAGCAAGCGATTGTCGAAGGTGTTGAGCGCGCGCAGGTAGTGGGCGCGCTCGAAGGCTGCGGGCTCGGCCACTGCATGCTGGTTCATGCTGCCTTGCATCTGTGCGATCGACTCGTACTCGTGCTGCTCCATCCATTCTCGCAGGTCGTGTTCGATCGCCGCCAGCCGCCCGATGCCGTGCGCAAGTAATTCGCTGGCGAGCATGGTCACTTTTGCACCAGCCATCATGGCTTTTAGCACATCGTGGGCGCTGTGAACGCCGCCGGTTAAGGCATAGTCGGTGGCCACGCGCCCCGAGAGGATGGCGATCCAGCGCAGCGGCAGCAACAGATCTTCCGCGCGGCTCAGGTGGGCAGTTGGCACCACGGTGAGTTGTTCTAGATCGATGTCGGGCTGATAGAAGCGGTTAAAGAGCACCAGACCGTCGGCACCTGCTGCTACGAGTTGACGGGCCATAGCGGGCAGCGCGCTGAAAAAGGGGCTCAGCTTTAGCGCCAGCGGGATGTGTACATGAGCACGTACCTCACGCACCAGATCGAGGTACATCTGCTCGATCTCGAAAGCGTCGAGATCGGGATCGGTCGGTACATAATACAGGTTCAGCTCCAGAGCATCGGCTCCGGCCTGCGCGATCTTCGCGGCGTACTCCGTCCAATGGCCGCGCGAGACGCCGTTCAAGCTGCCGATGACCGGGATCGCAACTGCGGCCTTTACGCGCTGCAGGTGCTCCAGATAGACATCGGGCTCCAGGTTGTAATGCGGCAGATCGGGGTAGTAGCTCAGCGCCTCGGCATAGCTCTCGGTGCCGTGGCTGAGGTAATGGTCGAGCGCGCGGCTCTCGTTAATGATCTGTTCCTCGAAGAGCGAGTACAGCACGATCGCCGAGGCACCGGCCTCTTCCAATTTGCGCACCCGATCCAGCCGTTTAGAGAGCGGCGAGGCCGAGACAACAAGCGGGTTCTTGAGCGTGAGCCCCAGATAACGTGTCGAGAGATCGTTCATAACGCACCTTTATTGAGCTGTGCTGCGAGCGCTTCGAGCGCCTGGCGACGCTGCGCGACCGCGTCTTGGGCCTGGTGAAGTAGCTGGGCGGCGCGCTCGGCATCGCTCTGCGCCAGCATACGGTAGCGCGCTTCGTTGTAGATATACTGTTCAAGCGGGATGCTCGGCGGCTTCGAGTCGATACTGAACGGCGCTTTGCCTTCCAAGGCCAGCTGCGGATTGTAGCGGTAGAGCGACCAGGCCCCAGATTGCACTGCCAGCTTTTGCTGCTCCAGGCCTTTGCGCATATCGATGCCGTGGGCAATACAGTGGCTGTAGGCGATAATCAGTGATGGGCCGTCATAGGCCTCGGCTTCCAGCATGGCGCGCAGCGTCTGCTGGTCGTCAGCACCCATGGCGATGCGCGCGACATAGACATTGCCATAGGCCATCGCCAGCATGCCGAGATCTTTCTTCGGCGTAGCCTTGCCGCGTGCGGCGAACTTCGCCACCGCGCCAAGTGGGGTTGCCTTCGAACTCTGGCCGCCGGTGTTCGAGTATACCTCGGTGTCTAGCACCAGCACATTGACGTTGCGCCCGCTGGCGAGCACATGGTCGAGCCCGCCGAAGCCGATGTCGTAGGCCCAGCCGTCGCCGCCGATGATCCAGACGCTCTTACGCACCAGTGCATCGGCGAGCGACGCCAGGTAGCCTAACTCGACGCGGGTGCCGTTGTGCGGGGCTGTCGCTGCGATACGCGCTTTGAGTTCAGCCACCCGAAGGCGCTGGGCGTCGATCGCGGCATCATCGTGCTGCGGCGCGTTCAGAATGGCGTCGACCAGATCGGCCCCGAGGGTTGTTGCGTGGCGCAGCAGCAGCTCGCGTGCCTGCTCGTTCTGTTTATCTACGGCCAGCCGCATACCCAGGCCGAACTCGGCGTTGTCTTCGAAGAGCGAATTCGACCAGGCGGGGCCGCGGCCGGCTGCGTCTACGGTGTAGGGTGTGGTCGGCAGATTGCCGCCGTAGATCGACGAGCAGCCGGTGGCATTAGCGATGATCGTGCGGTCGCCGAAGAGCTGGGTAACCAGCTTGATATACGGCGTCTCGCCGCAGCCAGCGCAGGCACCGGAGAATTCAAACAGCGGTAGCAAGAGCTGCGAGTTTTTGATCGAGCCTAGATGCAGCCCGGCGCGCGGTGTCTCTGGCAGAGTTAAGAAGAACTCCCAGCTGCTGCGCTCGACCTCGCGCAGTGGAGCCTGTTCAACCATGTTGATCGCCTTCCGCCCGGCGGCGCGTTTGTTCTTCGCCGGGCAAGCCTCCACGCAGAGACCGCAGCCGGTGCAGTCTTCTGGTGCAACTTGCAGCGTGTAGATCAGGTCGGGGAACTCTTTGAAGCGCGATGGGCTGCTGCGAAAGCCTGCTGGCGCAGCGGCGAGCAGGGCAGGTGGGTAAACTTTGCTGCGGATCACGGCGTGCGGCAGACGAGGGCGCATTTGCCGCATTGAATGCAGATGTCGGGTTCCCAGAGCGGGATCTCCAGCGCGATATTACGCTTCTCCCAGCGCGCCGTGCCAGTCGGGTAGCTACCGTCGACGGGCAACGCGCTCACGGGCAAGCGGTCGCCATCGCCGGCGATCATGGGGCCGAGAATATCGCGCACAAACTCTGGCGCGTTTGGCGACACTGGCGCGCGGCGTTCCGTGCGGCTACTGGCGGTCAGCCCCAGCAGCGACACTTCGTAAAGATGGTCGAGCGCATCGTCGACAGCGGCGATATTCTGGGCGACCACCGTTGCGCCACGTTTGCCATAGGTTTTTCGGATGCTGTCTTTGATTTTTTCGACCGCATCCTGGCGCGATAAAATGCCGCTGATGGCGAAGAAACAGGTCTGCATAATACGATTGATGCGCCCGCCCATACCTTGCTCTTGGGCGACACGGTTGGCGTCGATCACATAGAAGCGCAGCTGTTTGGCCAGGATCGTCTGCTGTATCTCGCGCGGTAACTGTAGCCACACGGCCGTCGGCGCGGCGGGGCAGTTGAGCAGGAAGACCGCACCGGGGCAGCGCAGCGCAGCACATCGTAGCGCTCAAGAAAGGCAAACTGATGGCAGGCGACAAAGTCGGCGCGCTCGATCAAGTAGGCGCGCGGATGGTGCCGGGCCGAAGCGCAGATGCGAGACCGTGAGCGAGCCCGATTTCTTCGAGTCGTAGACGAAGTAGCCCTGGGCGTAAGTATTGGCATCGTCGCCGATCATTTTGATCGAGTCCTTGTTCGCGCCGACGGTACCATCGGCGCCGAGGCCCCAGAAGACACAGCGCGTGGTGGCGCTATCTTCGATACTAAACTGCGCATCGTAGCTCAGGCTGCTGTAACCGAGATCGTCGTCGATGCCGACTGTAAAATGGCGGCGCGGCGTGGGTGCGGCTAGCTCGGCAAAAATCGCCTTGACCATAGCCGGCGTGAATTCTTTCGAGGAGAGGCCATAGCGCCCACCGATCACGCGCTCGGTTGGGCGTTCGCTTTCGTGCAGGGCGGCAAGCACATCGAGGTACAGCGCCTCGCCGGCACTACCCGGCTCTTTGCTGCGATCCAGCACAGCAATAGCACGCGCGCTCGCTGGCAGCGCGGCGACAAAATGGGCCGCCGAGAAAGGGCGGAAGAGGCGCACCGTCAGCACGCCGACGCGCTCGCCGCAAGCGTGGAGCGAGGCCGCCGTCTCGCGGCAGTTTCTGCGCCTGATCCCATAACGACGATAACACGCTCGGCATCCGGCGCCCCGTTGTAGTCGAACAGATGGTACTGCCGCCCGGTGCGCACGGCCAGCTGGTCCATGGTCGCCTGCACGATCGTCGGGCAGGCCTGGTAGAAACGATTGACACTTTCGCGCGCCTGAAAGTAGACATCGGGGTTCTGGGCGGTGCCGCGCAAGCTGGGGCGATCGGGCGAAAGCGCGCGGGCGCGATGAGCGCGCACAAGATCGTCGTCGATCAGGGCGTGTAGATCGTCGTCGTCGAGCAGTTCGACGCTATTCAGCTCGTGCGAGGTGCGAAAGCCGTCGAAGAAATGCACAAAGGGCAGCCGGGTGCGTAGCGTGGCCGCGTGCGCCACCAGCGCCAGATCGTGGGCCTCTTGCACATTGGAAGCGCCGAGCAGCGCCACGCCTGTGCCGCGGATGGCCATAACATCGGCGTGATCGCCGAAGATCGACAGGCCCTGTGCGGCGATCGAGCGCGCCGCGACGTGCAACACCGTCGCTGTCAGCTCACCGGCGATCTTGTAGATATTGGGAATCATCAGGAGCAAACCCTGCGAAGCGGTAAAGGTGGTCGCGAGCGCGCCGCTTTGCAATGCGCCGTGTATGGCACCGGCAGCGCCGCCCTCCGACTGCATCTCAACCACGAGCGGCACGGTACCCCAGAGGTTGGGCTGGCCGGCCGCCGAGTAGGAGTCGGCCAACTCGCCCATCGGCGTCGAAGGCGTGATCGGGTAGATCGCGATCACCTCGCTCAAACGGTGCGCCACGCGCGCCACCGCCTCGTTGCCGTCAATGGTCGCCCGTAGCTTCTGCATGATATGCTCCTCGATGTGAACCGCAAAGGCGCAACGTGCGCAAAGTTTGTACCGTCTGTTAGCTGGTGTCTGCCGCAGCATAGGCGGTCTCCCCAAACAGTACCACCTGGGGAGTGTTTTGTGCGGCAAGAAGCCGTTGCCCTACGGTAAGAATCCTTCACCGTCTTCCACGCGTGTGGCACCAAAATGGCGGCGCGCTGGCAGCTTCGCTGCCAGCGCGCCGCGGC
>JAAUTF010000735.1 GCA_012031775.1 Candidatus Altimarinota bacterium
TCGACTAGCCCCCACGAGCCGTCCGCTGCACAGCAGCAGGTGCGAGCTCATGGCCCAGCGGTTGGTAAACAAAATCCACCGGGATGTCTGGCTGCTGGCCAACGGTGCGGTACAGCTGGTTGCGCAGCGGGTGTTCACGCGCCTCTTCCGATTCAAGATGGCCAAGTTGAATCAGCCGCCCTACCGCTGAATGGTCGGCGGTCAGCGATCGAATGCTGCCTGGCTCGAACAGGTACGCGCGCGAGTCGCCGACATGGGCGATGTAGAGTGCCGGCCCGAGCAGTAAAGCGGCTGTACAGGTAGTCCCCATGTCCGAGCCGATGGCCTGGGCGTGGTTCCAGATGCTGCGGTTGGCCTCTTGCACCGCACCGATCATCAGCAGCTGTAAGGTTTCAACTGCGCCATCGCTCAGGGCTGGTAGCACAAGCTGCGCGAGTACCTGCTGTACCACTGTGTATACCGCCATCCGGCTGGCGATCTCGCCGCCCTCATGGCCACCCATACCGTCGGCGACGACAAACAGGCCGAGCGGAATGTCGGCGTTCTCGCGTGGCAGCGTCGTCAGCAGGGTGAATACGCTATCCTGGTTGCTACTGCGCACGCGCCCAATGTCGCGCCGTGCGCAGGCGGCTAAGCCCTGGGCGGATCGATGTGGACTCAGCGGCGGCGCGCTTTGCTCGTCGAGCTGGCGTGTCCCTTCTTCTTCAGTTGGTGAGGCCGGGAGCGCATCGACGATCTGCTCTGCCAGGGCGGCCGTATGGGCAGCACGCTCTTCTTCGGTATCGTTCATTTCCGGTCTCTGCGCATCTGGTTCTGGCATCGCTGCTGGCAGCACTGCGATAGCCGCGGTGGAAGAACCTTCTTCGGTGACCGCATTCCACCACTCATCTCCGCTTACGATGGCAGGGGCGTCATCTTGCGGATCGAGCGGCGCAGTCTGGCGTTTTGTCGAATCGTCGAGTTGTCCTTGATCGGTCATTAGCTTCTTCTAAGAGATACGGCCCTTGCTAAAACGGGCGCGGTCTGTAATCTGTGATCCGTATAGCTTCGCGTGAACGTAGTTCACGCTTCACGCTTTCAGCGCATAGACCGAGTGATCCATTGAGCCGATATAGACCACGCCTTCCAGTACAAAGGGCGAGGAGACAATAGCCGCGCCGGTGCCGTATTTCCAGATCAGCTGGCCCGAAGCGGCATCGACACAGTACATGTTGCCGTCCACTGCGCCAAAGTAGACGCGCCCGCCCTCGACGCGTGGCGATGAGGTAATCTGGCTGCCGGTTTCGTATTTCCAGGCCACCCGCCCGTTCTTGGTTTCCAGGGCGTAGAGCATGCCGTCTACGCCGCCGATAAACGCGCGTGTGCCGATAACGGCGGGCGATGAATTAACATAATGGTTAGTGCGATAGCGCCAGGCTGGCCAGCGCCCTCAGCATCGAGCCCATAGACGAAGTTATCGGTGGAGCCGACAATCACCAGGCCGCCGGCAAAAGCGGGCGAAGAGATAACTGGCTGCTGGGTGCGCTGCTTCCATTTGATGCCGCCGTTACGCATATCGAGGCAATAGACATAGCCGTCGTTGCCGCCGATATAACACTGCTGGCCAACGATACAAGCCGAGGAGCGGATCGGCATCCAGGTGCGATACTTCCACATCAAACTGCCGCGCAGACCATCGAGCGCATAGACGTGCTGGTCGTCTGAGCCTACAACCAGGACGCGGTCGTCGATGCGGGCCGAAGAGCGCACCGCGCCATCAGTCTTAAAGCTCCAGCGCAGGCCACCACGCCGCATATCGAAGCCATAGATCGAGCCGTCCTCGGAGCCGACATAGACATAATCTTGCCAGACGACCGGTGATGAGCTGATGCCGCCGTCGGTGGCGTATTTCCAGCGAAACTCGCCGCGTGCGCTATCGAGGGCGTAGAGGTTCGTATCGTAGCAGCCGACAAAGAGCATGCCACCGCTAACAAAGGGCGACGAGCGCACCTCTTCTTCACAGGTGAATTGCCAGACCAGGTCAGTCTTGTGCGCACCTGCAACAACCGCTGGGGCTGCTGTGCTGGTGGGGCGCGCGGCCATAACACCCTGGCCAACGCCAGGCAGGGCGAGCAGGGCATTGCGCATTTCGCTCGCGCTCTGCCAGCGCGCGGCCATATCGTACTCGATTGCGCGCAGTATGATCGCTTCCATATCGGGCGAGATCGCGGGGTTGAGCTGGCGGATCGGACGATCCTGGAAGGTAAACGGTGTCTCCAGGCGCGGGTCGCTCTTGGTGAGTAAGTGGTGTATAGTGGCACCCAAAGCGTAAATGTCACCCTGAGGTTCGGCCATGCCGCGATACTGCTCGGGCGGTGAGTAGCCCTCGGTGCCGATCATCGTCCCCTTGCGATCGCTGCGGTTCAGATTACGCGCGATGCCGAAGTCGATCAGCACGATACGATCACCGGCGAGCATCACATTTGAGGGCTTCATATCGCGGAAGACGATCGGCTCGGGCTGGTGATTATGCAGGTACGTCAGCACGTCGAGGATCTGCACCGCCCACCGCCCGACAGTCACCTCGTCGAGCGGGGCAGTAGATTCCTCAAGGACTGTCTCGAGATCTTTACCGGGTACGAGCTCTAAAACCAGGTAGATACGCCCGCGCTCTTCGAAAAAATCGTAGACTTTGGGGATAGCCGGGTGTTGCAAGGTGGCTAGCAGCCCCGATTCGCGCTGAAAGTTTTTTAAATTCAGGGCGCGTGTATTTGAGTCAGGGGCGGTCTGCGCCATCTCCTTGATCGCGCAGTGGCGCACCACATCTTTAAAGCGTAAATCGCGTCCGCGATATACAATGCTCATGCCGCCAACGCCGATCGGCTCTTCGACAACATAACGATCCTGGAGCTTTGTGCCAGCGCTCAGCATTTGCATCGCGGCGACAGCAGGATCCTGGGCCTGTTCATTCAAGTCGCGGCGTGTGTCGGCTGCTTCGGGTGCGCCGATACCACGCCGTGTCTCCGGCGCAGCCATCTCACGCGTCGCGCCCTCGTCGGGCGGCGCCGATCCCATAATTTTGGTACCGACCTTCTTGATCAAGCCCATGGTTTCCCTCTATTGCGCGTGCGTTTGGCTTCTAAAGAGAGTATGTCAGCCTATTATAGTTGTTGAGCTGTACCATAGCAACTATTTGTTACCATCTCGCCGAAAATGGCGTAACTCGCCACAGCTTATACCTTGTCGCTAGTGCG
>JAAUTF010000736.1 GCA_012031775.1 Candidatus Altimarinota bacterium
GAAACGTGCATCAGACTGTGAGCGAGCGCGCGCGATGAACGGATTGGATGGATTTGACCGCAAGATCACGGCGTTGCTCCAGCAGGACGCGCGGCTGACGAACGCGGAGCTGGGCGAGCGGGTGAACCTGTCGGCCTCGCAATGTTCGCGCCGGAGGCAGCGGCTGGAGGAAGAGGGCTACATCCGCGGCTACCGCGCCGTGCTCGACCGCGATCTTGTCGCTGCGATCGGCCGGTTCTCCGCCTTATTGAAGAGCGGCAATAGCTTTCGCGGTGCGCTCGAAAAACTGCTGAGCGACAGCCTTTGCCGCCCATTGGCGGCTGAGTGGGGCTTTCTGCTGGAGCGTCAGGGCGTACCACTCAGCGAGGGCAGCGGGATCGCCACCGCCCAACAGGTTGTCCAGGCACTCGCTGTGCAGACGCGCTCGACTCGGCACGCGGCCTTTCTCAACCACCTCGCTGTCGCCGTCGGCCAGCCGCAGGATGTGCTGATCAAGCGCTGTGAAGCCGCCTATGAAGCGCTTCAGTCCTCGGAGCGTCGACGCGAGGCGGCGCTCACCGACCTCGCCCAGATGCGCTACAGTGGCATTGCCGTTAGCCTTAGCGGCACGTTTATGGCGCTTTATCTCACCGTAACGCAATGGGAGCGTGTTGTGTTGGCTTACAACTCGCTGCTAGGGACGATCGTCGCCGTGATCGTTGTCGCCGCATTGCTGTTGCCCTTCATCGGCGGTCTGTGGTTGTCGCGCGTTGAGGACGTGGACTATTAGCGGTTTACTGTGCCTGCCATCACATGCATCAGCAAAGGAGTCTCTTGTGGCGCTTTTTCTTCATCCCGGCCTGCCGTATTTCCTTGTGGCACTGGCCGGCGGTGGCCTAACGCTGCTCGGCGCAACACTTTATGGCCGGTATCACCTTTTTAGTAGCGTATTCGTCGGTGTCCTGGCAGCATCGCTGTTGCTGCTGGCAGCGGGCGGTGCTTCGGCGGCACTGCGCCAGCTGCTGACGCTTGTGGCGGCGCTGGCGCTGCTCGTCTTTGGCGTTTGGCTGCCCCGTCGCCCAGCGGCAATTAAGCGGCGTGAGGCCGCGCAGATCCGCCTGCTAACACCTGGCTTTATCTCTTTCATCCGTGTGGCACTCAGCAGCTTCGAGCCGCCAATAGAGGCGATGCGCCGCTATTGTGAGCGCCCCGCAGCGCGCGCACTTCCCATGCAGTTGCTGGTTGCCGAGTCTTTGCAGCTCAGTCTTGATAAGCGCCTGCGCCCGCTGGCTGCACTCGCCACCGTCGCGCGTCGCCATACTTGTCGCGAGTTGATCGAAGTCGCTGAGGCGCTCGCCCAGGCCGAGGCCGAGGGCGGGCGTATCGAGCAGGTGCTGGCAGCCCAGCAGACTACGCTTGAGCTGATTTTGCAGAGCGAGTTCAAGCGTATGCTCAGCCGCCGTACTATCTACCTGCTGCTTATGGTCGCAATTAGCCTGGTTGTTGGGTTGCTCTTCAATCTGCTGTTTGTGATGACCGGCGGCGGTACGGTGTTTAGCAGTTTTTAATGCTTTACGGGAAAGGTCGGCCTTTGCCCCCCTAATGGCAGGTGGCCCGCTCACCCGATCGACAGATGTGCCATCTCACGATCTCGCAGCACACTAAAACCAAAGGAGATGACCATGATCAAGGGTTTTATCGTCATACTAACTGCGCTCCTCACGCTGTTTTGTTTTACCCCTTCATCAACGCACGCCGCAGAGCCAGAGCCCGTGCCGTTGCCACAGGGCCTCGTGCCGAGCGAAGAACTGCTCTGGCTGAACGAGCACGCCATAAGCGGTGCATTTCGTGCTTTTTTCTCGCTAACGGTGGCGAGACACAGTTTGGCCTGCCGCTCAGCGAGGCGTTCGTCGAACCAGCCACCGGGCTGACTGTGCAGTATTTCAGCTTCGCCCGCTTCGAGCTACACGGCGAGCAGGTTGTGCTGACGCGACTCGGCAGTCAATACAGCGCGCCGTTCGCCGAAACTGAACCTTTTGCCTGGCTGGTTATGCCAGACACCCTAGAGCCAGGGCGCAGCTTCGTCGCCGAGTCGGGGCATACCTTGGGTGGCGCATTCGCCTGGTATCATCAGCACAAGGGCGGCGTTGCACTGCTTGGCTACCCGATTTCCGAGGAGTTTTTTGAGACACAGCCCGATGGATCTGCCGTGCTGGTGCAGTACTTCGAGCGCGCTCGGCTCAGCTACCATCCTGCCGAGGTCGGCACCGCTCACGAGGTTCAGCGCCTAGATCTGGGGCGTCTCGCCGCTGAGATGCAGCTCACACCAGCGCAGCAACAGCCATCCGCAGCGCCTGTCTCTGAGCCGACAGCGCTGCTGAGCACGAGCTTGCGCTATACCTCTGGCAGCGACGCGGGCCATAACATCGAACTGGCCGCCGCCCGCTTGCACGGGGCGCAGGTCGATCCCGGCGCAACGCTCTCCTTCCTCGACAGCATCGGCGAGGTGAGCGCGGCAACAGGTTATGTGGGCGCAGGTGCGATTGTGAATGGCACGATCAGCGACGACGTGATCGGCGGTGGCATCTGCGATGTGTCGACCGCGCTCTATCGTGCAGCCTGGCAGGGTGGTTTGCCCATTCGCGAGCGTCACGGCCATAGCTACTGGCTCAAGCGCTACGCCGACCAGCCCGGCCTTGAGGCCGCTGTCTTCGCGGGTGCGCTCGATTTGCGCATTGCTAATGATACAGTCGCACCGCTTTATATTGCTGCTCGCGCCGAGGCAGGGCTGCTTACCGTCACCATCTGGGGGGGAAGACGACGGCCGCTCTGTCGACAGCGACATCCACGCGCCGTCGTACCATCAGGGCGCTGCCGAGGTTGTTACTACGCGCAGTATTTACCGCAGCGACGGTAGCCTGTTGCGACGCGATACCGTTGTGACGAGCTATCGCGCCATGCCCGAGCCTATTGTAGCGCCGGAACGCCCCGAGCCAGCAAACGAGCCGACGCCGCAGCCCGGCCCGCAACCGATTTGAAGCAGTATTATCGTCTACCGGTACGAACCTGCTGGAATATGCAATGCGCTAGCCTGTGTCGATTACAGCTCAAGTGCTGTTTTCAGCGCATCGAGTAGCCCTTGTTCGCGCGCATCGACCGCATCGCCGCCGATGCCCAGGAAGCCGCCCTCGCGCGAGGCGTTGGCCACGCGCTGGGCGAGATCGAAGAGCCAGGTGCGGTAGCCCAACGCGT
>JAAUTF010000737.1 GCA_012031775.1 Candidatus Altimarinota bacterium
GCGCGGTGATTCAGACCCATGGCCAAATAGCCTGATCAGCCGTGAGGCCGACGATCTGCTCGCGGCGGTGGCTATGCGAAGCGAGCGTGTACCGAACGCGCAGATCGGTGTTGTGGGCTTTTCGATGGGTGCTGCGGTGACGATTATGGCCGCCGCGCAGGAGCCACGTATCGCGGCGGTAGTGGCAGACAGTTCGTTCACTGCGGTGCGCGATGTGATCGCCAATGGGCTGCGCAAGCGCTGGCGACTGCCCGCCGAGCCCTTGATCAGCATGGCCGACGAACTGCTGCGTCGTCGGCATGGCTATCGGTTTAAGGCCGTGCGCCGATCGATCATGTGGCGGCGATCGCGCCGCGCCGCTGCTGATCATCCACGGTGGCGGCGACAAGCTCATCCCGGTAAGCCACGGCCAGGCGCCTTTATGCGGCGGCAGGCGAGCCGAAAGAGCTGTGGGTCTGCGCCGATGTCGAGCACTGCGGGGCCTACTTCCTCGACCGTGTTGCATACGTCGAGCGAGTTGTACAGTTTTTCGATCGGCATTTTGCAGCACACTGACACGTCAGAGAAGAAGCTGTTGTATGATAAGGCAGCTCGCTGCCCCATCGGACAACATCCGCTTATGCAATTCGATATTTTGACCTTATTTCCGGCGATGTTCAGCGGGCCGATGACCGAGAGCATCCTCAAGCGCGCGCAGCAGGCCGGGCTGATAACAATCAATACGCACGACATCCGCAGCTGGGCGCTGGATCGCCATCGCACAGCGGATGATACGCCCTACGGCGGTGGCGCAGGCATGGTGATGAAGGCCGAGCCGCTAGCGGCGGCTATTCGTGCAGTGCTGGTCGAGGCTAGCGCGCCGGAGCCGCCGGTGATCTACCTGACGCCCGATGGCGCGCGCTTCGACCAGAGCACGGCGCAACAACTCGCGCAGCACCAACAACTTGTGCTGATCTGCGGCCATTATGAAGGCATCGACGAGCGTGTGCGTGAGAGCCTGGTGAGCTATGAGATCAGCATCGGCGATTATGTGCTAACGGGTGGTGAACTGGCGGCAATGGTAGTTGTCGATGCGGTGGCGCGCCTGGTGCCGGGGGTGCTCGATGCCGAGTCGATCGTCGAGGAGAGCCATAGCGATGGCCTGCTCGAATACCCACACTATACACGGCCAGCGATCTGGGAAGGGCGCAACATCCCGCCGGTACTGACTTCAGGCCATCACGGCGAGGTGGCGAAATGGCGGCGGCGTCAGCGTTTGCTGCGCACCTTGCAGCGCCGCCCCGACCTGTTGCATAGCGCCTACGCCGACGGCAAATTCGACAAACACGATCTGGCGTATCTAGCGGAGTTGGGGTGGGAAGGAAAGAGAACTTGAGAACCTGGGCACTTAAGAACCTGGCAACATAGGAACCGATACATCGTAAACGATGCATAACAAAACAGGTTGTACGGGTTTCTAGTTCCTCAGTTCCTTGGTTCTTTAGTTCCGTTGTTCTCCGGTTGACACACCCTGCCATACAGGTATAATGATGGTAGAAACAGGCGCTGAGATAACGGCGTCACACAGCGCAAGGAGAAGCACTATGTTCGGTTTTGGTTGGGGCGAATTGATGATAATTCTGGTGATCGTTATCGCTGTCTTTGGCGCAGGGCGTCTGGCTGGCATCGGCGGCGCGCTCGGCGGCAGCATTAAAGAGTTCAAGAAAGCAGTGCGCGACGATGAGACTGCCGCATCGCCGAGTACCACCACAGTAGCGCCGACAAAGGTTGAGAACGAAAATAAAGCATAGCTTAGCACTGCGCGCGAGGTTTACAATTGCTCAGCACTGCCGGGCTGGCGGCGGGGCTGAGACAATAACTATTTATGGCTGGAGAATTATTCGACCGTGCGACAATCACGGTGGCGTCTGGTGGCGGCGGCGATGGCGCAGCTACGTTTCGCCGCGAGAAGTTTGTGCCGCGCGGCGGGCCGAACGGCGGCGATGGCGGTCGCGGTGGGCATGTTTACCTGGTAGCGGACGGGCAGCTTAATACGCTGCTCAATTTTCGCTACGAGCGCAAGTTCAGGGCGAAAGACGGCGGCGACGGGCAAAAGAACAAGATGTATGGCAAACACGGCGACGATATCGAGATCGCGGTGCCCGCCGGTACCGTGGTACGCGCGACGATCAACGGCGTGGAGTATAGCATCGATCTAGAGCGCCCAGGGCAGCGCCTGTTAGTGGCACGCGGTGGCAAGGGCGGTCTAGGCAATGTGCATTTCACCACCTCGGTGCGCCAGGCACCCCGTATTGCCGAATTGGGCGAGCCGGCGAAGAGCGCGAGATCGATCTAGAGTTGAAGCTGATCGCCGACGTAGGCCTGATCGGCTTTCCCAATGCGGGCAAGAGCACTTTGCTCTCGGTGATCAGCGCCGCGCGGCCGAAAATCGCACCCTATCCCTTCACCACGCTGCAGCCAACCTCGGCATCTGCGAAGTTGGCGATCAGCGTTTTGTTGTCGCCGACATTCCCGGTCTGATCGAAGGCGCACATCAAGGCGTTGGGCTTGGCTTCGACTTCCTGCGCCATATCGAGCGCACACGCTTGTTAGTCCACGTCATCGACGCGGCGGGCGTCGATTTCCGCGATCCGTTGAGCGATTACCACGCGATCAACGAGGAGTTGCGGCTCTATCAGCCCGAACTGGCCGCGCGCCCACAGATTGTCGCGCTGAACAAACTCGACCTGCCAGACGCACAGGAGAATCTGGCGCGTCTGCTGAAGGAGCTGCCGGTGCAGCGCGGTGATGTGTTTCCGATCGCTGCTGCCACCCGCGAGGGCCTCGAAGCGTTGATGATGCGCATTGCCGATGAACTGCGGCGCATTCCGGGCCCGCAGCGCGCCCCGGTAGACGATGATGCCCCGGTAATGACATGGCCAGTACCGGAGGTCGACCCGAATTTCTTCACGGTAGATCGCGAAGACGATGGCGGCTGGCGCGTGCGTGGGATCAAGATCGAACGGCTTGCAGCGATGACCAACCTGAAACAAGACGAGGCACTCGACCGTATGGACAAGGTGCTGGAGGCGAGCGGCATCAGCGAGGCGCTGATCAAGGCCGGCGTGCAAGAGGGTGACTTGGTGCGTATCGGCAGGGTAGAGCTGGTCTGGTCGGAATACATGCCGTTTTAAACCATACATTGTGCCAAAGATGTATAAAACGCGGGCGCATCGTGCATACACGATAG
>JAAUTF010000738.1 GCA_012031775.1 Candidatus Altimarinota bacterium
GAGCAGGCCAACCAGACGCGCAACCTGACGCGAGGCAAAGGGCGTCTCTGGTAGCAGCTGCACATCGGCACAGAAGTCGCGGAGCGCTGCGGTAGCCGCCGCTGCATTGCTCTCTGGGTCAAAGCAAACAACATCCAACTGATGACGCGCACCGAGGCCGCGCAGCAAATGAAAGATGCGTTGCTTCTGGCCATTATCGGCAGGGTAGGGGCACCAGGCTGACAGGAAGAGAATACGCATTTAGATCGGCCCCTTACCCCAGTGGCCGCGCAAAAATCGCGTGCGCCGAACCACATCGCGTCGCGGTGGGCGCGTTTGTGCCGCCACTGCGGGCGCAGGCTGTAACTCAACAAGGTGCGCAAGCGACGCCCACCGCTTTGCAGCCAAGCCTGGAGGGGTGCACGGTGTTTCGCCATCATCAGTAAATGGTTGCGCGTATCGTAGTAGGCCACCGACGGTTTCGGGCGATAGTCGCGCTGCACCCCTTTATGCCAGATCTGCGCAGTTGGCACATGCACGACCTGCCAGCCGGCGCGTTGGATGCGCAGGCACCACTCGGTCTCTTCCCAATAGTAGAAGAAGCGCTCGTCGAGCATACCGACCTGCTCGATCGCTGCCCGGTGAACCAGGATGGCGCAGCCGGATATCCAGTCGACCGGCGTCGGGCTAACGAACTGGCCGTGAAAAGCTTCGTTCTGAGCGATATGCCAGGCGCTCCAATCGCGCCCCATCCGCCCACCAGCCGATTGAATGAGCTGTGGCTCGTCGTGATGAAAGACGAGCGGCCCGACCACGGCTATACGTGGCCCGCGCTCGGCAGCTGCGATCAACTCGGCGATGCAGGTCGGCGCAACGATGGTATCTTCGTTCAGCACAAAAACCCAATCGGCACCTTGTGCCAGAGCGGCGGCGATACCGACGTTGTTGTTGCCAGCATAACCGTTGTTCTCGCTCAGCGCGAGCACCTGAACGTGCGGGTGTGTGGCGTGGATCGCCTGCGGCGAGCCATCGGTCGAGGCATTGTCGAGCACGATGATGCTATGGTTGGTATACGTAGCTGCGCGCAGCGATGCCAGGCAAGCCAAAGTATCATCGCGGCGGTTCGTATTTAAGATGACCGTAACAACATGCGGCTGTGCCATCGTCATCCTCCGCGTGGCTCTTGAAGCACTTCTCCAATTACGTGACTCGCGTAGCGACAGGTCGGTCGCATTAAACCACGACGACCATCAGCAATCTGTGCTAGTCGGTGGGCTTCTGCACCAGCCAAGCCTTAGGAAAGTTCTTCATCACTTCGATGCCCTCGAACTCCTGGCTGCTGCGCGCGCCGTGCTTGCGCACCCAGAGCGCCATCCGCTCAAGCCCAGCATCGAGAATCGTGGTGGAGCGTGTCCCGAAGACGTGATGGATCTTTTCGTGCGACGAATACGCGTTGACCACCTCGTTGCGCGCCGGCACATAGTTGATGTCGGGCTCCACACCCATAGCGCGCGCCACCGCCTGCGCCAGTTCATTGATCGAATAGGGCTGATCGGCACCGATGTTAAAAATCTGGTTATAGGCCGCCGGGGTCGCAATAGCATCGGCCATAATCGGCGCAGCATCGCCGATGTAGCTAAACGCTCGCGTCTGCGACCCGTCACCGAACACCGTCATCGCTTTGCCCTGTAGAATCTGGTTCATAAAGATACCGACGACATTGCGATATTTATCGCCGATATTCTGGCGCTCGCCATACACGTTGTGCGGGCGAAAGATAATATAGTCGAGATCGAACATGTCTTTTGCCGTCTTCAGATCCATCTCGACGGCCAGCTTCGACACACCATAAGGATCTTCCGGATGCGGGCGTGTCTCCTCGGTCATCGGCAGTTCGGGGCTGCTGCCATAGACCGCGATCGACGAGGTGAAGACAAAACATTTGACACCGTGGTTCACTGCGGCGTTGATCAGGTTCATACTGCCGAGCAAATTGTTCTGATAGTTGAAGCGGCGAATGAAATGGCTCAGGCCCTCGGCCGCATAGGCCGCAAGGTGATAGACATACTCAAAGCGCTGCTGGTTAAAGAGCCGTTCGATCAACTCGACATCGTTGATGCTACCCTGAACGAATTCCGCGCCCGGCACAACATTATCGACAAAGCCACCGCTAAGGTCATCGAGTACAACAACATTATGGCCGCGCCCCACAAGGGCTTCCGTCACATGCGAGCCGATAAAGCCCGCACCACCTGTTACCAATACCTTGCTCATCATTATCCTCGTTGCTTTGGGGGATGGTAGCTGCGACGGCTCACCATCACAGCTACTAGCTACACTGTCTGGAACCTTGTGCTACCGGCTCACAATCGGCAGATAGATCTGCTCGTCTTGCAATGGGGCCGGCTCGCGCGTTGGCGATGGTGTCGGCGTTGCTGTCGGCGCGCCCACGGTGACCGTCACCGTTGCAGTTGGCGAAGGTGTCGGAGGCGCTGTAGCCGTAGGCAGTGTCGTCGCTGTCGGCGCATCCGCGCGCTGATAGCTCGCCGTATAAGTTCCGCCTGGGCGGGAACCGTAAGCGTAAATTCGCGGTCGGCCCCGTTCGACCAGCCAACGAAGGTATAACGTACCCCGGCGATCGTCTGCTGAGCTGGCGCTTCGAGCAGCGTCTCGAGGCCGATCACACGGGTGAGCGTGAGCGGCGCAGTAATATTTTGCACATCTATCGCCAAATTCATACCCGGCGGATCGCTGGTAATGGCGATCTGCGTCGTTGCGGGGAAGACATCGCGAAAGATCGCCGTCGTCTGGCTGAACGAGTCGGTAATGCGCAGATAGACCCGATACCAGACGACATGATCCACTTCGACATTAGTGGGAATAGTAAACGTGCCTTCCCTGCCCAACGCCTCTAAGACAAAGGGGTGAGTATGCTCGCGGTGATGGAAAACCACCTCCCAGGCATAGTGAAGATCTGCGGGATCGGTCTGATCGTCGTGTACGTCGCTGGCCGAAAAGCGCCATTCGTCGCCGGCATAGTAAAGCTGGCGGCCCGGCGTGGTCAAGTTCTCCAGCGTGATCGTAGCGGTAGGGGCCGCGTTGCCGGGGAAGACGTGCACAGCGACCGCCTCAGACTCAAGCGGCGGATCGCCATCGTCGCGCACAACAAGCGTGACCGTTTTAGCACCCGATGTCGTATAACGATGGCTCATCGTCGGCGTGGTCGTCGTCTGTGTTGTGCCGTCGCC
>JAAUTF010000739.1 GCA_012031775.1 Candidatus Altimarinota bacterium
GGTTGGGCAACCAGAACGACTACCTGCCCACGCGCACGTCCTACAAGCTGAATTTGCGCGGGCCGAGTGTTGAAGTCCAGACGGCCTGTTCGACCTCGCTGGTCGCGATCCACCTCGCGCGCCAGAGCTTGCTTAACGGCGAGTGCGACATGGCGTTGGCCGGCGGGGCGCTGGTGAACGTGCCACAACGCGAGGGCTATGTCTACGACGGCGGCGGCATGGTCTCGCCCGAAGGGCGCTGTCGCACCTTCGACGCAAGAGCCGCAGGCACTGTTTTTAGCGGCGGCGGGGTGGGCGTCTTGGTGCTTAAACGGCTCGAAACAGCGCTTGAAGATGGCGACCAGATCTACGCGGTGATCAAGGGCTCGGCGATCGGCAACGACGGTGGCGTCAAGGTCGGCTTCACCGCGCCCAGTGTCAGTGGCCAGGCGCAGACCATCGCCGAAGCGCTTGCGGTCGCCGATCTCGACCCCGATACGATCAGCTATGTCGAGGCGCACGGCACCGGCACCCCGCTCGGCGACCCTATCGAGATCGCGGCGCTCACCCAGGTTTACCGGCGCTACACGCAACGCAAGGGCTACTGCGCCATCGGCACCGCCAAGACCAACGTCGGCCACCTCGGTGCCGTAGCCGGAGTCACGGGGGTAATCAAGACGGCCCTATCGCTTAAGCACCAGCTCTTGCCCGGCATTCTGCACTTCGAAACGCCCAACCCAAAGATCGACTTTGCAAACAGCCCCTTCTTCGTCAACACCGAGCTACGCCGCTGGGAAACGCAGGACGGCATCCCGCGCCGGGCGGGCGTGAGCGCTTTTGGCGTTGGCGGTACGAATGCCCACGCCATCCTCGAAGAGGGGCCGCCGGTGGTGCGCACGCCGAGCAGCAGACCCTATCAGCTGCTGCTGCTCTCGGCCCGCACGCCTACTGCGCTGACCGCGATGGCGAACAACCTGGCCGCGCACCTGCGCGCCCATCCTCAACTCGATCTGGCCGATGTCGCCTATACCCTGCAGGTCGGTCGCCACGGTTTTCAGCAGCGCCGTGTCCTAGTCTGTCGTGATACCGAGGAGGCGATTGCGGCCCTGGCGAGCGAGAGCCCTGCTAGTGGAGCAACAATGAGCGCCGACGGCAGGGCGCGCGGTGTCGTCTTTATGTTCTCGGGTCAGGGCGCGCAGTACGTCGCCATGAGCCGTGACTTGTATAACCATGAACCAGTCTTTCGCGCTGCCGTCGACCGTTGCGCCGAGCTGTTGACAGCGCACCTTGGGCTTGATCTGCGCGACATCCTCTTCCCCGCTGACGACGCGCACGCTGCGGCGACCGCAGAACTCACGCGAACGGCCATCGCCCAACCGGCGCTTTTTACTATCGAATACGCTACGGCAGAGCTGCTGATGTCGTGGGGGATCGAGCCGCAGGCCATGATCGGCCACAGTGTCGGCGAGTATGTCGCCGCATGTGTTGCTGGTGTCTTTGGCCTTGAAGACGGCCTGGCGCTGATCGCCGCGCGCGGTCGCCTGATGCAGAGCCTGCCGGGCGGTGCGATGCTCTCAGTCGCGCTCTCCACGGCAGAGCTGGCCCCCTACCTGAGCGCAGAGCTGGCCCTGGCTGCCAGCAATGGCCCCGCCGCCACCGTAGTGGCCGGCCCCTTCACGGCTATCGAGAGCCTTGAGACGCGCCTGGCCGACGATGGTATCGCCTGCCGCCGCCTCCACACCTCCCACGCCTTCCATTCGGCGATGATGGACCCTATTCTCGCTAGCTTCCAGCGACGGGTCGCCGAGGTACGACTCCAGCCTCCGACGCGCCCGTATATCTCCAATGTGAGTGGCACCTGGATAACTGCCGAAGAGGCGACGAGTCCGGACTATTGGGCGCGCCATTTGCGCCAGGCGGTGCGTTTTTACGAGGGCCTGCGCACGCTGGCCGAAGACGCCGACCAGATCCTGCTTGAGGTGGGCCCTGGGCGCACGCTGAGCACGCTCGCCCGCCAGGCAAAGCTACCGATCGTCCATGCCCTTCCAACCCTGCGTCACCCGCAAGACGCGCACCACGACTACGCCTTTCTGCTCAACACGCTGGGGCGGCTCTGGGCCGCCGGTGCCAGGCTCGACTGGCAGCAGGTCGCGGACGCGCGCGATGAGCGTCGGCGGCGCGTCTCGCTGCCGGGCTACCCTTCGAGCGCCAGCGCCACTGGCTTGAGCCAAAGAAGATCGGCAGCCTTATCCAGCAGCAGCCCCGCTGGGCCGGCGGCAGATATCCGCGACTGGTTCTTATGTGCCTTCCTGGCGTCGTACCGCGCCGGTGGCCGCACCCAGCGTCGCCGCAGGGCAGCACTGCCTGCTCTTCACCGAAGAAGGCGAGCTCAGCACGCGCCGCAAGCCGCACTTCTGGCCTGCGGCTACAGTGTGACAACGGTGCGCCACAGGAGCGCCTCGCTCGCCACGATGCGCGCAGCTATAGCCTCAACCCCACCAGGCCGAGGACTACGATCGCCTGGTGCGCGCGCTCGCCGAATGAAGACGCTGTGCCCGCCGTTATTTTCCATCTCTGGAGCGTGGTCGCGGCGGAGCGGGTTGCCGACTATGCTGGCCTCGACGCCTCGACGGAATTCAAGGGCGCGGCTTCTACAGTTTGCTCTGGCTGGCACAGGCGCTCGGGCGTAGCGGCATCGACCAACCACTGCGGCTGCTGGTGGTGAGCAACAGTATGCAGGATGTTGCCGGCGAGCCAGTGCTGCTGCCGCAGCGGGCGACGTTGCTAGGGCCGGCCAAGGTGATGCCGGTCGAGTACCCCTTTGTGCGCGTCACCAGCGTTGATGTCGCCCTGGCTGCCAACGGCGACTACACCGGTGTGGCGCACCAGTTGATCGGCGAGGCGCAGCGCGCCGACAGCGCGCTTGTGGTCGCTTACCGGCAGCGCCACCGCTGGCTGCAAACGTTCGAGCGCGCGCCGCTCGATAGCCCGCTCCCGGCTGATTTGCCTTTGCGCGACGGTGCGTCTATCTGATCACCGGTGGGCCTTGGCGGCGTCGGCCAGCGCGTACTCGTGGTTGACGTTGATCTTGACGTGACCCTTCTTCACCACGTCGAACAGGTCGTTGGCGGTCTCCACCAGGTCCTCGCGCTTGGCCACGTAGGCCATCAGCGAGGGCCGCGTCATGTACAGCGAGCCCTTGGCGGCGAGCAGGCCGGCATCGAAGGCGGCGATCGGGCC
>JAAUTF010000740.1 GCA_012031775.1 Candidatus Altimarinota bacterium
GACGCGCGTCGCGCTGCGCCGGATAGCTCCAGCTTGATCGAGACCTCGCTCGAATCGGACGCCACGGTGAGTGTTGCGAATACCTATATTCAAGTTGTCAGCACTGCAAATGGACGATTCACGATAGGGACGACCGGCGGCGATCCTGCTTCCACCAGTGACGATGATAAGACCTTGTTGTTCGGTTACCCCGACCTCAGTACCAGCGTGACAACCCTGCGCGTAAATAGCGGGAGTGCTACCACTGATTATCGCTTAGGTGAGGTGGGCGAAGATAGCACTGGTCTCATGCCGATTAGTGGGCCGACGCGGGTTGGGAATGCGCTCGTGACCGTGTGGGAGCTTGATGGTGTGCGCGTCGAGGAGCGGCTGATCCTGGCAGCTGATCCGGCTTCGGGTACGCCCAACACCGTTGCTATCGACTACACGCTCAAAAATACCACGGCATCACAGCGGATTGCTGGTCTCCGAATCCTCTTGGATACCCAAATTGGCGGGAACGATGGCGCACCATTTCTCGTGCCGGGCGTCGGGGAGATGACGACGGAGCGCGCGTGGAACGGTGCCGCTGTACCTCCGTACTGGATTGCCTATGAATCTGAAACGTTTGATCCGTCGAGCTTGCGCGGCTATGGCTGGCTGACGGGCAGTGATGCGACTCCGCCTGATCAGTTTGTGATTGCGAGCTGGGGCGGTGCCATTAATACGGACTGGGATTACACCGCGAACGCCGGAACGAGCATCACGGCGGATAGTGCCGCATTACTCTACTACAACCCTCTAATACTTGCGCCTGGCGAAGTGAGCCGTTACCGCACGTATTATGGGGCGTCGATCGGGAGTGTGTTCCCTGGCGATCAGAACCGGGGGCAGGAGTGTCCCTGTGCCAGTCCGCACACAATGGAAGGTGGGCCGTTCAACTCACGCACCGGGAGCCTCTGGACAGATGCTACCGATCTTGCGGTGCTCACGCCTGGCCCGAACATCAGTTGGACGCGAACCTACGTGAGCCAGGCCACGGATGAGACCAGTGGAGCATTGGGTGCAGGCTGGCAGCATAGTTATGCGGCGCAACTGCTGACTGCGAGCATGCCGCACGGCGAAGCAGGCCACGTCATCATTTTCTCGCCCCAGGGCAATCGCTTTCGCTTTGATGATCGCGGCAATAACCAATTTGAGGCGTTTCCAGGTGTGAACGGGACGTTGAACCTGCAAGGGTCAACGTATACGCTGACCTGGCGTGATCAGCGGCAGTGGCTCTTTGAGGCCGATACTGGTCAGCTCACAGCCATGCGGGATTCGCAGGGGCGTCAGCTCAATCTTGAGTATACGTGGAAGTCCGGTACGGCTGACGCGCATCGTTGACGCAGTGGATGCTGGACGTGCCCTGACCCTGACCTACAATGGAGCGGGACAGCTCGCCACCGTCAGTGATGGAACACGTACGGTCAGCTACACCTATCTCAACGATGATTTGCACCGCGCAACCGATGTGATGGGCCGCACAACCACCTATACCTATCAGAATCATATGCTGACAGGTATCGACAATGCCCTCGGCGAAGCGATTGAGCGTACAACCTATGATGCATATACCCCAGAAGGTCGCGTGATCGCGCAGACCTTGCACGATGGGCAAGCACTTCAGGTGCAGTATCTCGACGCATCGACGATCATCACGACGACCGGAGTGGATGGTCGCCAAGAGGTGAAAGAGCTGCACTATTTTGACCCGCGCAGCACCTTGACCGGCATTAGTCTGAATGGAATAGCTGTCCAAGGATCATCGTTCGACTCCGAATTTAGCCCGAGTCAGAAGGTCGATGGCAATGGTAATACCACGGCGATTGAATCGAACGCGCTGGGTCAACCAACCGATATTCAGAACGCCCTTGGCCAGCAGACACGCATTGACTATGACGAACTAAACCGCCCCATCACCATCACCGATTCGTTGAATCGTCAGACGACGATGGCCTATGATGCCGAGAACAATCTCATCCGGCAGACGACCGACATCACCACGGCGGTGCCGCTGGGCTTCACGACGCGCTACACCTATACCAATAGCTTCCTGACGGAGCAGCGCGGCCCGGACGGCGTCAGCTCGCGCTACGATCGCAACAGCGCGGGCCAGGTGCTCACGACGACCGTGGGCGCTGGGACGAGTGCGGCCCTTGTGACGACCTACGGCTATGATGCGCTGGGGCGCGTGGTGACGACCACGGTTGGCGTAGGTTCACCGCTGGAGCGCGCCGATGTCACCACTTACAATGCGGATAACACGGTGGCGCAGACGATCCAGCACTCTGTCGATGGTGTGTTCGATGCGGCGGTGCCGGACGAAGATCTCATCACGCGCTACGGCTATGATGCGCTCGGGCGGCAGGTCTGGGTGCAAACGTGCTCGGCCACTATGATGTCACGCATTACGATGCGCAGGGCCGTGTGGATTGGACGGCGCGCCATCTCACGCCCTTCCAGGTTGATGCAGGCGGCCTCCCAATCTTCCAGGCGTTTGATCGCACACAGCCCGATCAGAATGTCGCGACGCGCTATGCCTATGATGGCCTGGGCCGCACCACGCATGTCACCCAAACGGGGGTGCTCACCGGTACCTTCGACCCGGCGACGGAGCGTTTCAGCGCCGACACCACACGCACGACGTACACGGAATACGATGGTTTGAGCCGCCCGATCACCGTCACGCTCAACTATCAGCCGGGCGTGGCGGCGGGGCCGGATGTCAACGTGCAGACGCTCACCCGCTATGACGATGCGGGCAATCTCATCGGCCAGCGCGATGCGTTGGGCCGCTGGACGGTAACCGACTATGATGCCCTGAACCGTCCGGTGACCGTGACGGTCAATTATGAGAACGGCGACCCACTGACCGTCGATGCGGCCAATGCGTCCTGGGCGACGATCACGGATATCGACCACATCCAGGTAACCCGGTATACGGTCGATGGCCAAATCGAGCGGGTGATCGCGGGCTATGTCGATGGGGTGTACAGCGCCGCCGAGCCGGATCGCGACCGCAGCACGGTGTACCGCTACGACGCGATCGGGCGGCTGTCGCAGACGATCGCCAGCTATCATGATGGCGACCCGGCCAGCAATCCCTACGCCCCCGATGCTGATCGCTTTGACACCGACCGCATCAGTACGACGGCCTACGATAGCGTGGGGCGCGTCCAGGGATCGCAAGACGCGCT
>JAAUTF010000741.1 GCA_012031775.1 Candidatus Altimarinota bacterium
TCACCTTCATTGGTATGCACCAGGCCGGCGACATAGCCGCCATGGGACGTGGACAACGCCCTTGGGTTTGCGGTGTCGCCCGAGGGTATAGATATAAACAGCGGAAATTCAGCTGTCGAGCGGCGTGCAGGGTACGCTCGCGTACAGCGCGCGCACCAGGCGATCGTCGGGTAGCGCCAGCAATTCCTGCTCGCTCTGTACGTCGATGCCGGCGGTACGCGCGTTGGCAAGCAGCTGCTCGCTCGCTTCGGCAAGCAGTTCGTGGCTCCAACAATCGCGCTCAGGTCGCCAGAGGATATCCTGGCCGGTGTGGCGCACCACTACCACCGCATCAACACGCGGCGGAGCAGCGACCAGCGCCCGCGCGATGGCGGTACGCACCTGCGCCTGTGTCATTGCATCAAGGTCGTTTAAAGCGGCAAGCGCCTGCCCCACGCCGCGCATTACATCGCTACGCTCTACCGTTATGTCATCCTGAATCGCAGCGCGCACATGCTCCAGAATCGTTGCACAGTGCGCCATTGATATTTGAACCGCAGAGAGCGTGGAGGGCGCGGAGTCTTTTCTTTGTGCATCCACCCCGTCCTCTGCCTGCTCTGCGTTACTAGCCTGACGCCTGACGCCTGACTTCTGCTGCAATTCTTCAAGCGCCTGTTCCACCAGTGCAAACGCCGTCTCAACCGGGATAAACTTATCGAGCGCCTGATCAGTGTACTGTTCTTTATACGCAACGATCTGGGCGTTGCGATAGCCCCCATCGCTGGTAAGCACCACGCGCGCCCCGGCATTGTGGATACGGTCAGAGAGCGTTTTATCGGAAAAACCACCAAAGACCGGCGTATAGATAATGCCAAGACGCTTAGCAGCTTCAGTGTAGTAGATCTGCGGCAAGATATTGGGCATATTCAGCGCGATGCGATCACCACGCTTCAAACCAAGGTTTTTGAGCACCTGAGCTGCGCGTACTACCTCAACAAGGAGCTGTCGCCGCGTGACCAACTCAGTTGTCACCGGGCCACCGCGCCCACCGTTCAGCGAACTATCCCAGCGATCGCCCTCGAAATAATAGGCTACCTCGTCGCCAAAACCCATTAACACATGGCGGTCGACCTCGTTGAAGCAAGCGTTGGTCTGCCCGCCGACAAACCAGCGGTAGAAGGGCGGATCGTCGCCCTCAAAGGTGCGCTGCCAAGGTAAATGCTCGGCAGCATAGGGCAGATCGATCGTCTGGCCGCTACGCGCATCAATGCCACGCCAAGTCGCCGCTCCTTCGTCAAAAGCGATCCATGCCGTCAAGTCGGGATCATACCAGTGAATAGCGCTGCGTGCGATCGTGGCAAAAAACGCACCTGGATCGGCAGCGAACGCAGCACGCTGCGCCTCCCAATCGGCACGATTGAGAATAGGATTGCTGCGCGGCGAGCGAGGTAAGGCGCGATGCGGGCTATCGATCATCGTTGACCTCCGACACAGGGTACAGGCTACAGGCTACAGGGTGCAGATTGTTGAATGTACGTAGCAAGATTTGATATGCGTGCATTGAAACGGTGCCTTGAAACATTGAAGGCTCAACCATCAGCATGAAACAATAGGCTCGGTGTATCTATTTCCAGGGGATTGATTCAGGGTACCTAAGAGTCAGGCATATGTCAAGGAATAGAACAGAAGGAATACATCCTTGTCCCCCGTAACCTATAACCTGTACCCTCTGTCACATCCATGTCAGCTTGCTGTCATCAAGTCGTTATGTACGATGCTACTGCGGTGGAAGCTCCATGCGCTAGTTTGGAAGTGGTGTTTATAACATTGGAATAGGGGGGAAAGTACGTATGGAACGAGAACGACAGCGACGGCAGCGGCGCATTGCGGCCTGGAGTTTTGCCAGCATCCTTGCGCTCATCCTGGGCCTTTTCAGCATCCGTTCGTTCGCCAGCAGTGCAAGCCTGACGGTCAGCCCGACCACCGCGCGCCAGAACGATACTGTGACCCTCACTGGGGTCGGCTTCCAGCCGAACGAGATCGTCTCGGTATGGATCACCTACCCAGATTTCACGGTCTTCGGTGTAGCCGAGGTCGCGGCAAACGGCGACGGTAATTTCAGTTACCCGTACTTGCTCGATTTTTTGGGCGCGACATTTACGCCTACGGGTAAATACACCTACACCGCCTTCGGCAAGAGCAGCAGCCGCGTCGCCTTCGCCGACCTGCAGGTGCAGATCGACAACGCGCCGCCAACCTCGCAGGGTATCACCATGCACGTGATGCCGGGTCGCGACTCACAGGGCAGCTACTTCGTCATTCGTGGCGAAGGCTTCGGCCCCAATGAGACTCTCGCGCTCTGGCTGCGTTACCCCGACAACAGCATCGGCGACCTGGGCCAGATCACGGCGGGGCCAGGCGGCGTGCTCGACTACACGCTCTATTTGAGCGGCGCACCAATCGGGCGCTACGCCTTTACCGGCTATGGCCTGATCACCGGGCGCACCGGCATCGCCGAGTTCGACCTCACCGTGGACGATCTGACCACACCGACCGGTGCCGCGAATCTGCGCGTCAGCCCGCGCACCGGCGACCAGCGCAGCTTCGCGCTTTTCGAAGGCTCTGGTTTCCAACCGAAAGAGATCGTCTCGATCTGGGTTACGCTGCCCGACTTCTCGACCCTACCCGTCGGCGATGTGTATGTCGGCGACGCGGGCGCTTTTCTCGCCGAACTGTATCTTGGCGAGACCGAACCAGTAGGCAAGCGTACTTACACAGCTTATGGTAACACTAGCGGCCTGCGCGCCATCAGCGAGATCACGCTGGAGCCAGGCGGCCTTGAGACACTCTTCGACGACCCGGCGCAGGAAGGTCAGCTCGACATCATCCTGCCCGAGCAGCCCTCGCCCGACCCGGTAGAGGAGATCACCACCACCGTCACCGTCTCGGTGACTTTGTAGCACTGGGATGAGGGAGGGCCGCAGCCTGCTGCGGCCCTCCCTCACGTCGCAGGCGCTGCACCCTGCACCTTCCAGCCCGTAGGAAGTGCTACCTCTATGTTGCCACCTGGCGGCGCACTTGCTGGTACCGCACAGCAGAACGCCACCCTGCATGAAGACGCCAACACAGCGCTCTCGCCAGCACAGCGAAGGCAAGTGACGTGGTTGCAGCATAAAACGGCCGTCTCTTTCGGGGGGCGCGGGGGTGAAACACCCGCGCGGGGTATGGGGGCAGCG
>JAAUTF010000742.1 GCA_012031775.1 Candidatus Altimarinota bacterium
GATGAGCGCGCGGATGGATGCGCGCACGGTGCTCGAGCGCTTCCTGGAGGTGGTGTGATGTGCAGCTGAGCCCGCAAAGCCGCGTGTTCGTCGCCCTCGAGCCGGCGGATTTCCGCCGCGGTATCGATGGGCTGGCGGCGCTGTGCCGGCAACGGCTCGGGGAGGACCCCTTTGCGGGAGCGATCTTCGTCTTCCGCAACCGCCGTGCAACGGCGCTGAAGCTGTTGTGTTACGACGGCCAAGGCTTCTGGCTCTGCCGGAAGCGCTTCTCTGAAGGACGCCTGGGCTGGTGGCCCACCTCGGCGCAGGCGAGCCACCGACTCTCGGCGCGGGAACTGCAGATCCTGTTATGGAACGGCAACCCCGAGGACGCCGCGATGGCCGATGACTGGCGTCAGGTGGCCTAACGGCGGTGCTTGTGCGTTGGCGTTGGGTGCGTCTTGGACAGTCCACGGCAACCAGACGGTGGGATCGGCAAACACGGCCGAGCGGTGGTTCAGCAAAGCGCTCAAGTAGTCGATCGGATTAACGGCGTTGAGCCGACAGGTCTCGATCAGGCTGCTCAGCACGTCGCCGACAGAGGCGCCGTGTTGGTTCTTGTAGAACAGGCTGTTGTTGCGGTAGCGCACGCTGAGCTTCAGCGGTTGCTCGGCGAGGTTGTTATCCAGCGGTGCGCCGGGAATGCGCAAAAACCCCGTCAGCGCCTCCCAGCGCTTGAGCATGTAGTTGAATGCCCGGCCGAGGCGGCTGTTGGGCTCGACCTGCTTGTCGGTGAGCTGCTGCTGCATCCAGCTCTTGAGTGCATCCATCACCGGGGCGCTGCGGGCCTGATGATAGGCCAGGCGTTGCGTCGGGCTGAGCTCGGCCTCGGTGCACTGGGCCTCATGGTAATACACCTTGGCGATGGCCGTGATCACGTGCGCGCATTCGCCGGGGAAGAAATCCTTGATCTCGACGAACTGGCGGCGGGCGTGCACCAGGCAGTTCAGGTCCACCACCCGTTCGCCATGGCGCTTGGGCGTATTGGCCGCCAGCGCATCGGACATCCACAACATCGGCGCCAGCGCGGTGTCGCGCAACGCCAGCAGGTCGTCGAGATTCTCCCCGGCATGCCGGCGACCGGTGAAGAACAGGCAGATCGTCTGCTCACCCACGCAACGCAGCACCGAGGTGTAGATCGCCTGGCGCGCCGGCGCGGGCTCGACCTGGTTGTCCTTGAGCAACGACAGCACGCGCGCACCGGTATCGTCTTGGTAGACCAGCGGCTGCTGAGCGGCAACCCACAGCAGGTGGTTGTAGACCCGGTAGCCGACGTCGCGACCTGTTCGACCAGGTCCCATTGGGTTGCATCGGGCAATGGCAGGCCGAGCATCTGTTGCAGCGCTTCGATGCGATTAAACGGCAGACCCAAATGATAGTGCGCCACCGCCAGCATCACCTTGAGACAGGTGTCATAGCGCTCGGGGCTGAGTCCGGGCGGCAGATGCGCGACGAACAGCGCCCCGCAGGCGCCGCAGCGCAGACGCTCGAGGTCGTAGCGCGTCACCGCCACCAATGGCTGTCCGGTGAAACGCAGGCGTACCAACGGCTCCATGGCGTACAACCGGCCGCGTTCGCAGGCCGGGCAGCGCGCGCCGCAAACCAAATGATCGTGGGCACACAATTGCACCTCGGCGCCGGGATAGTGCGCCGCCCCTAAACGACCATGCCCCGGTGGCGGTGGCTTGTCCGGCTTGCCGGCGGTGTTCGGGTCGACGGCGCGGCAGTCGTGGCCTTGGTATCGCTGTCGCCGGGCGGGGCGTTGCCTGCCTGCGCATCGGCATCGTCGCCAGGGTGCGCGCCGGGTGGATCATTCGGCGAATCCGGGGGGTGGATCATCAGGCGGCTTGCGTGGCGCTTTCTCGGTGGGCTTGCCGAACAGCAGGCGCTTGAGCTTCGACAGGCTGATGCGGGTCTCCAGCAGCGTGTGCTGCAACCACACCAAGGTGCGCAGCAACGGCGCGACGCGCCGTTGGTCGGCGACGTCGAGTTGGCCTTGCTCGGCCACGCGATCAAACGCTCCACCTCGCTCGCCTCGATCTGCTCGGGCTTGGGTTGCGACATGGCTTGCTGCGGGGCTAGCAACAGAGCCGTGCGCGACAGTCCGCTACCAGCGGGTACAGCCACACCGTCTTCACCGGTACCTGGCCGAGGCGGTGATCGCCGAGCTTGCCGCGGCCTTGGGTTTCGCCCACGCACACCCAATTGGCCGCCCGGTAGCAGGTGCCGTTGAAGCGCTCGGCCTCGACGAAGGTCTCCAGCAGCAGCGCACGATAGCCATAACGTGCCTGCCAGTGTGCCGGCAACGTGCGTGCCGCCAGCGCGAGCAGCTTGCTCGCCAGTGACGGCACCCGAATCCAGGGCAGAATCAGAAACCGGGCGTTGTTGACCACCGCACCCAAGTTGCGCTGGCGTTGTTCGCCGCTCCAGCCGATCCATGCGTCACGCGGGGCGGTCTGCCAGGCCGCCGCGCCGAAGCCGAGCACCGCCACCAAGCGCTCGCCGGCGTAGGCAAAATAGCGTAGCTGCGCCCCCGGCAGTGGCTTGTAGCCGAGGTAGTGGTAGCGGTCGATGAGTTCGTTCCACAACGCGCTGCCGGCACGCTCGACCGGTTCCAGACGCACCGTCCCCAGCGCGCTCAACGGCGCTTCGATCAGTGCGCCGGGCTCGCCCTGCGGGGTGCGCCGGGCATACGAGCGCAGCGGCTCAAAGCACCGCCGCGGCGCCGGAAGTTCGATCAATCCTTCGCGGTGCAGACGCAACAGCGCGACCCGACAACTCATGTCCTTCAAGCTGCCGTCGGGTTTGCGCCAGTCGAGCGCTTCGCAGACTCGGTAGCTCAATTGCTGGCGGCTCGCCCCGGCATGCACCCGCAGGATGCCGCGCACTTGTTCGAGCGCCGCGGCGTCGAACACCCGCCCGCTGTAGCGTTTGTTGATCGGTGTCGCTTCCATGCGCGACGTTGTACCCGATCCGTTCTTTCGTGTCCCGCAAAAATCAGTTGTGCGGTCATCAGCTCGGATTATCGGCACAGGACTTCCCGATCATCGATGTTCGCAGGCGGAAACTCCACTGGCACGCACGGCTGTCGGAACTACACGGTGGTTGTAGACCCGGTAGCCGACGTCGGCGACCTGTTCGACCAGGTCCCATTGGGTTGCATCGGGCAATGGC